>CAMAUH010000019.1 GCA_945861365.1 Candidatus Kuenenia stuttgartensis | reverse complement strand
TGAACACGTTCAGGCCGTTCTGCTGCTGAGGAGTCAGCGCGGTGGGGTTGCCGGCGATGAACAGGTCGTACGGAGTCTGGTTCGGCACCAGGGAGCGCTGGTAGGTGGCGAGCGCGAAGGCGATGCGGCCGGCGGTGATGTCCGGGGTGCCAAAGGCCGCCGCGAACAACTGCGAGTAGGTCACTCCACCGGCGAGCGCCGCGGCCATGTCGGCCGGCAGGTTGGTCGCGAGCGCCATCGGCTTCACACCGGCGAGCTTGGTGGTCGCCTCGGCGAACGTGCGCGCATCGTGCGCCATCTCGCCATTGGAGAGGATCGGTCCGAGGGCCTGGTTCTCCAGCGCTCCGCCGATCGGGATCGTGGTGAGTCCGGTGTCCGGGTCGATGAAGTTGGTGCGCGCACGGCCATCCCAGAACTGCTCGGGGAACCACGCGGCGGTCAGGAAGCTCGGCGATGCGCGGTGCGTGACCTGGGCAGCGAGACCGAAGGTCGCATCAGGCAGGTAGGCGTTCGTCGCATCGCTGCGCACCACGCCCGGCGAACCGAACGCGTCGTCCGGCGAAGGCGTCACGAGGTCGGCGCCCGGGTGCACCGCGCGGCGCACGTCGCCACCGCCGGCACCGAAGGTGTGGCAGGTGCCGCACGCGACGCGGTTGTCGCTCGACATCTGCTCTTCCCAGAACAGCAGCTTGCCGAGGATCGTCTTCTGCGGGGTGATGGGGTTCTGGGCAGGAACGGGCTGCGGCGGCAGCGCCTGGGCAGCCAGCGAGGCCGAGAGGCCGAGGATCGCGAGTGTGCGCATGGGGATCGGTGGCCCTTGTCGGGTCGTCCGGCGGGGCAACGCCGGCGTGTCAAGGGTGTCACGGCAACGTCACGGCTTCGGAGTATCACACACCCGCTGCAACAAAATCCCCGCAGCCGGTGGCGGTAGCATCCCGGCCCATGGCAAGGCGCGAAGTGACGCTGCTGCTCGCGGGGCTCGTGCTGTTGGCTGGCCTCGCCTTCCTGCTGCAGGGAGAGGACGCCGCCGAACCACCAGGCGGCCCCCCGGTTGCCGCGACCGAGGCACCACCCGCCACGCCAGCACAATCGACGTTGGTCGGCGAACCGACTGCGGGCCGCTCCTTGTCGGCCGATGCAGCCCAGGGATGGATCACCGAATGGCTGTCGCCGACTCCACCGGCCGCCGGGGAGCTGCGCGGTTCGCGCGGTGCGACCGTGCGCGGTCGCCTGACGGTCCGCCAACGGCCCTGGGAACATCCGGTCGGCATCGAGATCCGGGTGACCCAAGGTTGGCTCGACACCGTGCAGCCGATCCCCACCGACAACACTGCCACCAACCCGGCCAACGACGACGCCCGGGTGCGCACCGATGAGAACGGCCGCTTCGCAGTGCGGATCCTGCCCGGCCGCGGTGAGTGGTTCTTCCTGATCGGCCAGGGCACCGACTGGCAGGACTTCCAGAAGATCCCCAAACTGCCCCGGGCCGGCAGCGAACTCGATCTCGGGGACGTGATGGTCGATGCGCGCGGCGGCATCCGCGGCCGCATCGTGGATGAACACGGCCAACCGGTCGGCAACGCCGTCGTGCGCGCCGTCGACGATCCGCTGCTCAGCGGCAATGCTGGGCTCGAGTCGCTGCAATCGGCTCGCGTCGCCGAACTGCAGCACTTCCGCACCCCCGGCGCGATGCGGGCCGGTGTGGTTCCGGACTGGGTCGTACGTCGCGACCGCCTGCTGCCGTTTCCCCGCATCGCGACCGATGCCAAGGGCAACTTCCATCTGCGCGGCGTGCGGCCCGGCAGCCACGACCTGTTCGTGCAGGATCGTGAAGGACTCGGCAGCGGCAGCGTGCGCGGCGTGCTGGTCGCCTGCGACCGCGCCACCGAGATCGGCAGCGTGCGCATGCACATGGGCAACACGTGGGAAGTGCGCTGCGTCGACGAACTCGAACGACCGTGGGTCGGCGCAGCGATCGCGCTGATCGACCGCAACACCGGCTTCGGCAACGAGCCCCAGTCGACCGACGCCGAAGGCCGCGCCCGGCTGCGCCTGCTGAGCGAAGACCCGGTGGTGCTGTTCCAATACCCCGACGGCGGCCCTTGGCTCCCCGCGACGGAAGAGGCGAGCATTCCGGGCACGCTGCTGGTGCGGCGACCGCTGCCCCTGACGATCCGCGTGGTCGACGACCGCGGCCGCCCGCTGCCGGCGGCCACGGTGCGCACGTATTACAGCGCCACCCTGTTCCGCACGCTCGATCGCGCGATGCCGAACTCGATGCAACCGCGCGAACAGGCTCCAGGCGAACACCGCGGCACCTGCGCCACCGACGTGCGCGTCGTCGCATCCCTGACGGGCTTCGCGCCGGCGATCACCAGCGCCCGGCCGGACACGCTGGTCGAGATGACGATGTTGCCGCTGCAGTCGATGACGGTGCACACCGAGGACCTGCAAGGCCGCGCCATCGCCGATGCGGCGGTCCGGGTGAAGGTCGAACAGAATCGCCAGCTGCAGTTCCGCGGGGCGCAGTGGGGTGCGCTCGCCGACAACACCGCGTTCCTCGGCTACACGGACCGCAATGGCGACCTGACGGTGCCGGTGTGGCCGGCCGAGTTCTCGTTCCAGGCGTCGCACCCGAACTACGCCGCCAGTGCTGGCCCGCGCCTCATACCGCAACCAGGCATGCGGCAGCGCCTGCTGCTGCGAGGTGGCGCCGACGTGGTCGGCCGACTGACCCTGCAACAGCGACCGGCGCCGAAGGGCCTGCGGGTGCGCGCACGCCAACGACCACCTGTCGGCAGCGAGATCGCGACCAGCGGTTGGCTGCAGCAGGAGGTGGCGGTGACCGGCGACCAAGGCGCCTTCGAGTTCCGGGGCCTGTGTGCGGGCGACTGGGTGCTCGAACCGGAATGGCCGACCCTGCCGGCCCAGGGCGAGAGCCAGCGGCCACCGAACCGGTTCCGCTCGCTCGAGATCGCGCTCTACGACGGCCAGGAACGCCATTGCGTGCTCGAGGCCGAGTCGGAGGCGATGGAGCCCGCCAACGTGGTCGGCAGCGTGCTGCAGAACGGCTCGTTCCTGGTCGGCGCAGTCGTGCGCGTGCGCGAACTCGGCAACGCGCCCGGCGCGATCTCGGACACGGCGCGCGAACCGGCGCCACGCGGTCGGCGAACGCGCCGCGACCGCCGCGGCAGCGCGCCGTCACTGGCCCGCGGCGAAGCGCCGTGGCTGCAGCGCTGCGATGTCGACGTCTACGGCGAGTATCGGATCGGCGGCCTGTCTGCTGGCCAAGAGTACGAACTGCGCGTCGACATCGAACGCGGTGGCCGCCTGCAGTTCCTGGCCCGCAGCGTCGTGCGCGCCGGCAACAGCCACCAACCGACCCGCGCCGACTTCACCAATGCGGCAGGTTCGCTGCAGCTGCATTGTGCCGGGCCGGACGGCCCGTTCGCCAATCGCATGCTGCGGCTGCGACAGTTCGACCAGAGCGGCGAAGGGGCGCGCTTCGAAGTGCTGCTGGACGCCAACGGCGCAGCGTTCGTCGACGCCATGCCGGCCGGCGACTGGACGGTCGAGCCGGTGCACGGTGGCCAGTGCGAGCCGGCGTTGCTGCCGCTGCGCGCGGCAGAGGCAGCCGCCCACTTCATCCGCATCGTCAACCCAGATCGCTGAGCCGCCCCAGCTGCAGCAGGTCGGCGCACACCTTGCCGGTGTCGACGCCAGCCGCCCGGCGATAGCAGCGCTTGGCGCGCTTTGGCTCGCCACTGCGCGCCAGCACGTCGCCGAGCCAGATCCAGGCCATGGCATCCCACGGGTCGGTGCGCACGAGGCCGCGGAACGTCGCCTGCGCCGCCACGAACTCCGCGCGCAGGAACTGCGCGGTGCCCGCCGCGAAGCGCGCGTCGCGCTGCTTCGCCGCCGCGGACCAACGGCGCCGCCACTGGCTGTAGCCGAGGCCCACCGCGAGCAAGACCGCCGTCCCGCGCAGCGAGTACAGGGTGATGCGGGCGGCGTCACCGTCGCTCGCGAACACGAACTGCAGCAGCAGCCATGCATCGAGCAAGCCCAACAGCAGCGCGACGCCGCCGAACCCGAGCCAGAACCGGCCCGTGCGCAGATAGAGCCATGCACACGCCTGTCCGAGCAGGAACAGCAGCAGGTCGGGCACGAAGGGGCCGAGCACGTGCAGCAGCCTACGGAACGCCTGCGGTACGAACCACGTCCGTCGCTACTGTCTTCGCCCGCGATGCCGTTCCCTGGACGCTTGTACCTGATCTTCACTCCGGACCTGTGCCGCCACGACCCGTGGCACACGCTCGCCGAAGCGCTCGCCGGCGGTGTCGACCTGGTGCAGTGGCGCCGCAAGGCGGAGGACCGGACCGGACTCGCCCGCTGCCGCGACCTGTGCCGCGCGCACGGCGTCCCGGTGATCGTCAACGACGACGTGATGGCGGCGGTGCGCTGGCGTGCCGCCGGCGCGCACGTCGGCCAGGGCGACATGCCGCTGCCCGCGGCGCGCAAGCTGCTCGTCGACCAATGGCTCGGCGTCAGTACGCACGACACCGCACAGATCGCCGAGGCCAAGGCGCAGGGTGCCGACTACATCGGCTTCGGTCCGTGCCACGCCACGCTGACGAAGGGCTACGCCACCGGCAAGACGCCGGCCGAGATCGAAGCGGCGGTCGCCATGGCGGCGAAACACTCGCTGCCGCTGTTCGCCATCGGCGGCATCACGCCCGACAACCTGCTGCCGCTGCGCCTGCTCGGCATCGATCGCATCGCGGTGGCCAGCCACGTGCTGCAGGCCGACGATCCCCGCGGCGCCGCTGCGGCCCTGCGCCGCGGCCTCTGACAGGCCGGTTCAGAGCAGCAGCATCGCGTCGCCGAACGAGAAGAACCGGTAGCGCAGCGCGACCGCTTCGCGATACAGCGCCAGCACCTCGTCGCGCCCGGCGAACGCACTGACCAGCATCAGCAGCGTCGATTGCGGCAGGTGGAAGTTGGTGAACAGCGCATCGACCACGCCGAACGACTTGCCCGGATACAGGAACAGGTCCGAAGCGCCGCTGCCCGGCGACACGGTGCGGCCCGCGGCAGCGCAGGTCTCCAGCGTACGGCAACTGGTGGTGCCGACCGCGACCACGCGACCACCGCGCGCACGGGTGCGCGCGACCGCGGCCGCCGTCTCGGCCGACAGTTCGTAGCGCTCCGAGTGCATGCGGTGCTGCTCGACGACGTCGGTCCGCAGCGTGGCGAAGGTGCCCTCACCGACGTGCAGCGTGACGTACGCGATCTCGACTGCGGCAGCGGCGAGGCGCTGCAGCAGGCCTTCGGTGAAGTGCAGTCCGGCCGTGGGTGCAGCGATCGCTCCCGGCGTCCGCGCGAACACCGTCTGGTAGCGCGCCCGATCGGCCGCGACGTCCTCCTCGCCATCATGATCGATGTACGGCGGCAGCGGCGCCCGACCACAGCGTTCGAGCACGGCAGCCACGTCACCGACCGCGGCGCGCAGCCCGACCTGCCAGCGACCGCCGCCGAGCGCTGCCAGCAGGCGCAGCTCGATGGCGCCGTCCTCCATCGGCACGACGTCGCCGACGCGCAGCTTCTTGCTCGGCTTCAAGAACGCTTCGCCGACCTCGCCGTCGACACGCACCAGCAGGCACTCCACGGCCCCACCGGTGGCGCGCTTGCCGCACAGCCGCCAGGGCACGACCTTCGTGTCGTTCAGCACCAGCAAGTCCCCTGCACGCAGGAAGCGCGGCAGATCGGCCACGGTGGTGTGTTCGGTCGCGCGGGTGGCGCGGCTGTGGACCAGGAGGCGCGCCGAATCGCGAGGCTCCGCGGAACGGCGCGCGATCAGCTCGGGTGGCAGCGTGAAGTCGAAGTCGGTGACCAGCAAGGTGCGCATCTCGTACCCATACCCCCGCCACCGCGCCACCGACGCCATCGCCGGCATCCGCCCATGCAGTGGCACCGAGGCACCCACCGAACGTCCGGCACTTGCACTCCATGCATCCGGACGCGGTGTCGCTGCTTCGTGCGGGCATTGCCGGTGCCGAAGGGAACGGCCACCATGCGGCGATGCGTTCGTTCGCGACGTGGCTGCCGCTGGCAGCATCGGTCTTCGCCGCCTGCAGCTCCGGCGGCAGCGGCACCGGCAATGCGGGCATCGATCCGGGTGCCATCGACGTGCTCGCCTGCCGCGCCCGGGTCGACGATCCGTTCCGCTTCGCGGAGATCGCCACACGCGATGGCCGCAACCTCGGGCTGCAGCGGGTCGGTGACCGCACCGGGACCGAACGCGACGTGCGCCTGCATCCCGACGGCAATCGCGTCGTCTTCGCGCGCGAGCGCACCGCCGGCGACCCCGGCAGCCGCGAGCTCTTCCTGTCGTCGCTGGATGGCACGGTGGCCGAACTGCGCCTGACGCAGAACAGTGATCGCGACGACGAGCCGTGCTGGGCGCCGGATGGCACCCACATCCTGTTCACCAACGAGCACGACGGCAGCAGCCGCATCCTGCGCATCGGCCTGGATGGCGGTGCCGCAGAGGCCTGGATCACGCCCCTCGTCGGCGGCAGTGACGGGGAAGCGAGCTGCCACGTGGCGTCGAACCGGCTGGTATGGAGCCGGGCCGACGGCAACGGGCGCCACGTGCTGTGGCTCGCCGCGGCGGACGGCACCGGCGCGTTCCAGTTGACCGACGGCGGTGTCGCCGCGGGCAGCGGCAACGGCGATCGGCAACCCGCCTTCTCGGCGGACGGCACCCGCGTCGTGTTCGTGCGCCGCATCAACAACCAGCTGGCGCTGCTGTGCCTGTGCGACATCGCGACCAACACCGTGACGACGCGCCTGCAGGCGCTCGGCGAACTCGGCTGGCCACGCTTCGCGCCAGCGGGTGACCGTCTGTGGTTCGGCATCGCCGAACCGTTGCAGGGCCGCACGGCGCTGCGGCTCGCGCACGCACCGCTGACGAGCGGCGCCGCGGTGCTGGCCTGGCCGGATGCCCGTTGGCAGCTGACCGGTCTCGACCTGCGCGGGACCCTCGCGGCGGTGCCAGCCGCCGCAGCGCCGACCACGCTCGACGTCACGCGCGCCACGCTCGAAATCGCCGCCGGCAGCAACGTCTCGGGCACCAAGGCGATGCTCGTCAGCGCGGACGCCAGCGAGTACCTCGTCGAGACGACGACGTTCGACGGCCGCGAGATCGCCGGCATCAACGTGAAGTTCGACCTGCCGGTCACCGCCGCCACCGATGTGCTGGAACTGCGCGTGCGCAGCGTCGCCCGCAGCACCCGCATCGACGCTTCGAGCCGGCTGCGCATGTCGATCTACAACCCGGTCGACCAGCGCTTCGACACCTGTGTCGAACTGGCGCCGAGCACGACCGGCGTGCAGACGATGGAGTTCACGACCTCCAGCCTGCGCCACGTGACGCAACAGAAGCAGCTGCGGGTCACGGTGATCGCCGACCTCGAGCCAGGCGCCCGCGCCCAGCTGTGGATCGACCAGGTCGAGGTCGCGCTGGTGGCGCGTTCGACGCCGTGAGCTGCGGCGTCAGAGGAACCAGCGCGCGAAGTCGAACGCCAAGCCGACGTTGCTGCCGATGAAGGCGCCGCGGCCAGCGTTGCCACGCTGGTTGCCGATGACCGCACCGATGCCGGCCCCCATCGCGGTGCCGATCGGGAACCAGCCACCACGCCGGCTGCGGAAGGCCGACGTCGTCGCCACCTGCTGCGGCGAGCTGTAGTAGCTGCCCTGGCTGCCGTCGTACGACGATCCGCTGTCCGCGGCGGCAGGCACTTCGACGACCTGCACGACCGAACGGAACGAGACCGGCTCCCCATCGCCCGGCATCGCGGGTCCGGGCAGCGACGGCAGGCTCGGCGACCGGTCGGCATCGGCGCGCGCACCGGCATCCCGCGACAGGTCGGCCTTCGGCAGCTCCTGCTGCAGCAACGGCACCGGACCGGTGCGTTCGTGCGTGCGCGGGGCAGCGCAGCCGGCGGCGAACGACGCGAGCAACAGTGCGAGGGTGCGCATGACCGGCCTCACTTGTTCCAGCTGATGCGCAGCGTCCAGTCCTGCGCTTCCGGCTGCTTGCTGATGACGGTGTGCGTGTAGGTCGAGCCTGGACCGATCAACTTGACCTGCTGGTTGGTGTCGTCGCCGATCGACATCTTCTGGTTGTCCAGGAAGCTGACCTGCAGCAGAACCTGGATCGCCTCGTCGTCGATGTTGCGGACCGGCACCATGATCTTCAGCTGGTTGGTGCCGGGGACCCGCGTGACCCCGGCGCGGCCGACGCGCACGACGTCGTAGAGCTCGTCGTCGGCGACGACGACGTTGCTGGTCAGTTCGGCGTCGTCCTCGATCGCGAGCGCGGCGTAGGGCGGCGACGAGCAACCGGCGAGGAACAGGGCGGAGCAGAGCACGGACGCGGAGAGCACGGACTTCATTGGCTTCACTTCCTGGTCGGGCGGACTTCGGTGACCTTCGGCTCGATGCGAGACGGATCCTCGACGCCCTGGAGTTTGAACGTGCAGCTGGTGTCGGTGCCGCCGACCAGCACCGCGGTGCCCAGGCGCTGCCAATCGGGCGACGCGAGCGAGCCGTTGTTGCCGACCACGAACGCGTCGTAGCCCGAGGCGATGCGCTTGCCGATGCGCGCCTCGACCAGCCAATCCTTGCCGTCGTCGCTCGGCCACTTGCGCACCACCACCGGCGGCCGCAGCGCGAAGAACGCCAGCTCGGCGACCGTCGCCGTCGCCTTGTCGGCGAGCGCCACCACGAACGCATCGCGGCGGTCGACCGTGGTGCCGGGCGGCACGTCGATCGGGATCGTCAGCGGCATCTCGAGCACGTCGATGTTCTGCACGAGGTCGACGACCTTGACGTCGACGCGCACCGCGCCACCGACCAGGTATTCGGGCCGCGGCCCCGACGTCGGCCGCGCGCGGTTCGGCCGCTCCTGTTCGCTGCGCAACTGCATCGGCTGCCACGTGACGACGATGCGGTGTGAAGCGACCAGCTGCTGGCCGGCCTTCTCGCGCTCGCGCACGGCGGCACCGCTGCCGACGCTGACGCCCGAGCTCTTGGCGACGATCTTGACGACGCCGCTGCGGCGCAGGTTCTCGGCCAACCGCGGCGCCTGGTAGTTGCCGGAGTCGCGCGCGAACGCGGTGCCCTGGCCCTCCTCGAAGCGCTCGAGCTGCCACTTGCTCAGCTCGCCGTCCTGCAGGTCGATCACCAGCACCGGGTCGGCGCCATCGTGCATCGCGATCTGCGCGCGCACCGTGACCTCCCACTGCCCATCGCTCGCCTTCTCCTTCTTCTTCACTTCGTACTTCTGCACGAAGCCGGCGATCTGCTGCTGCACCCACTCGCGTTCACTGTCGGCCTCGCCGTCGAACCAACCGTTGGGGACCTGGTCCGTGTAGTTCGCGACCACCGACAGGCGGCTGCGCACACCTGCACCACGCGCCACCGCGATGCCCTTCGCCTTGCCGACCGCGTCCTCGATCGCGTTCGCCAGCGCGGTGCGGTAGTTCGTCGCGCGGCCGAAGCCCTCGGACCAGCCATCCGTCGCCTGCTCCTGCGGCGCCTGGGCTGGCGCATCCTGGGCGCACAGGGGAACGACGGCAGCGCCGAGGGCGAACGCGACGAGCGGGAGGATGGCCTTCATGGGATGCAGTCCGGAAAGGGGCGACAAAGCGCACCCGGCCCACAACAAGTTGCAGCCCGGGGCGCGGAGCACGTCACGGCGATGGCACCGGGGCCGCGCGCGGCGCCGGCAGCGAGCGGAACAGGAACCAGCTCTCGCCGCGCGCGGGCACGTTGGCCGTGGTGCGCTGCGACAGCGACGGCAGCACCCGGCCCGCGCCGTCGAGGAACTCGACGACGACATCGTGCGGCCCGGGCGGCACGTCGACCGCCAGCACCTGCACCGTCGACGGCAGCGTCGGCCAGTAGCGCACGTCGGCCGAGGCCGACGTCAGCAAGCCGAGCAGCAGCAAGCCGCCACCGACGATCGCCAGGGTCTGCTGCGTGTCGCCGCGCGCGCGGGCAGCCTGATCCAGCAGCACGGCGCCGGCGACGATGCTGGTCGTCTTGAACACCGCCTTGCCCTCGCGGATGCCTTCCATTGCGGTGCCGCCGAGCGTGCGCGCCTGGTAGTCGACGTCGAGCAGCACCGCCGACGTACCGACCGGCTTGCCATCGACCGTCGCCTGCGCCCGCACGGCCGGATGGGCGCGCGGACGGAACTTCGCCAGCTCCCGATGCAGGCCGTCGGCGTACTTCTCGGGGCCGAGACCACACTCGAACAGCAGCACCAGGTTGCCGTGGCGCGGCTCGCGCAGCGCTGGCACGAGCGCATCGCCGCGCGAAGTGTGCTCCTGCGCGAAGCGGTCCGCGGCCACCGCTTCCTTGAAGTAGTCGTCGGCGTCGCTGGAACCGTTCAGCACGCTCATGCGACCGGCCATCCAGAACAGCAGCGCGTTGTCGGCCTGGAACTTCTCGTCGGCGACCTCGCCGTCGGCCAGGATGCCCTTCTTGCAGGCCGCGCGCGCGTTGTCGGGCTCGCCCTTCAGCAGGTAGGTGAACGCGAGGTAGAAGGCGCACATCGCCTTCTCGAACGGGTCGCCCTTCCAGGTCTTGCTGCTCTCGCTGCCGAGGATCGCGGCGGTCGCCTCGCCGCTGCCGGTCGACCAGCTGCCCATGATCTGGGCAGCGCTCTGGAAGGCTCGCCGGGCATCCTCTGCCCGTCCCATCAGCAGGTCGCACTGCGCCTGCACGTTGAGCACGATGGCGAGGTTCTCCTCGTCGCCTTCCTCGGCCTCTTTCGCGGCGAACGCGCGGACCGCTTCATAGTCACCACCGAGGAACTTGCCGAGCGGCACCTTCGGCTGCGACACGGAGCAGCCGACGAGCAACAGGCAGGCGAGCAGCCACCAGCGCGACGTGGTCACGTGAGCCAGCACCGGGCGCTCAGCGGTTGATGACCGACTTCTCCGACTCGGTCTTCATCTCGTAGTCGCCGGTCCAGGCCAGCTCCTGCGTCATCAGGTCGGTCAGCTCGAACGTGACCAGGATGTAGGACGACTTCAGCTTGCCGGCCTGGCGATCGCGGCTCTTCATCGTGCCCTTCAGCACGAAGTCGCTGCCGGCGATCTTGCGGTCGACGGTGCCCGAGACCTGGCCGCGCTCCTTCATGCGACGCTCCGCGTCCGCGAGGTCGCCGGCCGACGGCGAACGGTCGAGGATCTTGACCTGGCGACCGAAGGCCTCGAACAGGTTGGTGCGCAGCTTGGTCAGGATGATCTCGCGGTCGATGGTGTCGGAGCTGTCGTTCTTCAACTCGTAGATGAAGAAGGACGCCCGCTCGCCCTCCTTGCCCGGCGCCAGCACGCCCGAGGCCTTGATCTTGGCGGCCATGTCCATGGCCATCGTGCGGATGTCCTGGCTCTGCAGGCCGGTGCCAGTGACGGTGTCGGGGGCGTCGGCGTTGACGCGCGTGTCGCGGGTGCCGCCGCACGCGGCGAGGAACAGACCGAAGAGACCGAGGGTGACGGTACGGATCGACATGGTTTCAGATCGTGAAGTGGAAGCGCCACGAGAGCAACAGTGCGGCGCACCGCTCGGGCGAAGTGCCGCAAGCGCAGAAGCCCGCCGACCCGTTCGACGGCGGGGTCCGGCGCCATGTTTTCCTGGCCTCTCCGGCCCACGTCCCTACGCTGCCCCGCTTCGTCGGGACCGTCGCGTGCGCCATTCCACCGTTCTGATCATTCCTGCCTACCGCGAAGCGGGCCGCGTCGGTGACGTGGTGCGTGCCGTTCGGCGATTGGATCTCGGCCTCGACGTGCTGGTGGTCGACGACGGCAGTCCGGACGACACCGCGGAGCAGGCGCGATCCGCCGGCGCCCGGGTCATCTCGCATCCGTACAACCTCGGCTACGGCTCGGCGCTGCACACCGGCTACTGCCACGCCTGGCGGTACGGCTACCAACGCGTGCTGCAGATGGACGCCGATGGCCAGCACGACGCGACGATGCTGCCGCGCCTGATGGACGCGCTCGACCAAGGCGCCGACGTCGTGCTCGGCTCGCGCTATCTCGAAGGCGAGCCGCCGCCGTCGTCGCTGGCGCGCCGCATCGGCACCGGGCTGTTCGCGAAGATCGCGACGCTGTGGATCGGCAAGCGCATCACAGACCCGACCAGCGGCTTCCAGGGCCTGTCGCGGCGCGCGCTGGAGACCGTCGTCAACGACGCGTTCCCCGAGGACTACCCCGACTGCGACGTGCTGGTGCTGCACCACCGCGCCGGCCTGCGACTGCAGGAAGTGCCGACCCGCATGCACGCGCGCAAGGGCGGCCTGTCGATGCACCGCGGCACGCGCATCGCCTACTACGGCTACAAGATGCTGCTGACGCTGTTGCTGCTGCCGGTACGGCGGTCGACGCCGTCGCGCAAGCCGGACACCGTGGCGAGGTGGACGTGATCGGCCTCGATTTCCCGGCACTCGCCGAACTGACCCCGCTGCTGGCACGCCAGCGCACCATCGCCATCGTCGGCGCCGTGCTGGTCACCGTGCTGGTGTTCGAGCTGGTGCGAAGGCGCAAGCTGCGTGAGGAGTACTCGGTCGTCTGGATCGCTGTCGCGATCGCCGTCGCCGTGCTGGCGCTGGAGCAGGACCTGCTGCTGACCGTCAGTGCGTGGATCGGCGCATCGAGCTCGGTGTCGACGCTGTTCTTCGGGGCGCTGGTGTTCCTGTTCGCGCTGGTACTGCAGTTCTCGGTGCGGCTGAGCCGTCTGACCCTGCGCCACCGCATCCTCGGCCAGCGCGTGGCGTTGCTGCAGGAAGAGCTCGAACGGCTGCGCAACGATCGCGGCGCCGCCCCTGGCGACGCCATCGCGCGCAAGGAACCGCGGGGCCGCGACGAGGTCGCGTGAACGCCGGGCAGCAGCCCGCCGCAGCCCTCGCGCGCGGCATCGCCACCGAGTTCCGCCGCCGCCTGCTCGACGAGCAGCTGCCGCGCATCAGTCGCTGCCTGCGCGAACTCGGCGACGCCCGCGTCTGGCAGCGCCCGGCCCCGCAATGCAATTCGGCGGGCAACCTGGTGCTGCACCTGTGTGGCAACACCACGCAGTGGATCCTCGCCACGTTCGGCACCGTCGACGACGTGCGCGACCGCCCCGCCGAGTTCGCTGCCGACGGCGGCCACACCGTCGAGCAGCTGGTCGAGCGCCTCACCGACGTGTGGACGCGCGCCTGCGCCGTCGTCGACGCCGTGCCGGTCGACGACCTGCTGCGGCCGCGCCGCATCCAGCAGCGCTACACGGAGACCGGCCTCGCCGCGGTGCTGCACGTGCTCGAGCACTGCGCTGGCCACGCCTACCAGATCTACGCGTGGACGAAGCAGGCCGCCGGCCGCGACCTGCGCTTCTACGACCTCTGATCGGCGCCGGCTTCGGCCACCGAGGCCCGCCCCCAGCGACCGATCGCCGCGCGCAGCACGTCGAGCTTCACCGGCTTGCCGAGGAAGTCGTTCATGCCAGCGGCCAGGCACGCTTCGCGGTCGCTCGGCAGCACGTTCGCGGTCAAGGCGATGATCGGCATCGTCGCGTGGTCGCCGCCGATGGCGCGAATGGCCCGCGTCGCCTCGTAGCCGTCCATCTCGGGCATCTGGCAGTCCATCAGCACCAGCGCGAACGACTTGCCGCGCACCAGCTGCACCGCCTCGCGACCATCCATGGCGAAGGTCACCAGGCAGCCGAGCCGCCGCAGCATGCCGGCAAGCACGCGCCGGTTGATCTCGTTGTCCTCGGCGACCAGCACCGCGAGCTCGGCCCCGTTGTCGACCGCCGGCAACGGCCCCGCGACGGCAGCCGCCGGCGTCTGCAGGATGCCGGTCGCCGCCCGCACGCTCGCCATGTCGCGCACGACCTGCAGCAGGCGCCCGGACGCGAGCGGCTTGTTCAGCCAGCGGAACACGTCGGCCTCCGCCATCTCCGCGAGGCCGGGGCGCGTGCCGAGCGAACTCGCCAAGGCCACCGGCATCGGCGGGATCGCCGCGTCGTTGCGGATCGCCAGCGCCAGCTGCATGCCGTCGATGCCGGGCATCGCCATGTCGAGGATTGCCATCGAGAACGGCCGCCCGTTGCGCGCCGCGTTGCGCAGCACCTCGATCGCACTGATCGCGTTGCTGGCGACGTCCATGCCGATCCGCGTCGGCGCCAGCTGCATCACCATCAGCTGCCGGTTGGTCTCGTTGTCGTCGACGATCAGCACCGAGTGCTTCGACAGATCGACCTCCTCGGCGCGCGACCGCGCGTTCGCCGCGTCGCCCTTCGGCAGCCGCAACTCGAACGCGAACGTCGACCCCTTGCCGACCGTGCTCTGCACGTCGATGCGGCCGCGCATCAGGTCGACGAGGCGCCGGCAGATGACGAGTCCGAGGCCGGTGCCGCCGAAGCGCCGCGTCGTCGACGCGTCGGCCTGCGAGAACGGCGCGAACAGCTTGTCGAGCGACTCGGGCCGGATGCCGACGCCGGTGTCGCGCACCGACAGCCGCACCGTCTGCCCCTGTTCGTCCTCGTCGAGCAGGTCTGCCGCCAGCACGACCTCGCCTTCGAGCGTGAACTTCACGGCGTTGCTCAGGAAGTTCAGCACGATCTGCCGCAGGCGCGCCGAGTCGCCGCGGTGGCAGCGCAGAAGCCGCGGGTCGATGAACGTCATCAGCTCGACGCCCTTCTGGTCGGCGGCGTGGTGCAGCAGGCCGGCGCAGTCGTCGACCAACTGCCACAGGTCGAAGTCGGCGGTCTCCAGTTCGAGCTTGCCGGCCTCGATCTTCGAGAAGTCGAGGATGTCGTTCAGCACCGCGAGCAACGCGTCGGCCGAGGCCTGGATCGTCGTCGCCATCTGCTCCTGCTCGGGATCGAGCTTGGTGCGCACCAGCAACTCGGCCATGCCGAGGATGCCGTTCATCGGCGTGCGGATCTCGTGGCTCATGTTGGCCAGGAACTGCGCCTTCGACAGCGCTTCCGCCAACGCCGACTGGCGCGCGCTCTCGAGCCCATCGACCGCGCCGGTCACCACGGCACGCCAGGCGACGAACGCACGCGCGATCGCGAACATCTGCAGCGCGACCACCGGCACCAGCAGCCAGGCAGTCAGCTCGAAGATCGCCACGACGGCCACGGCGAGCAGGCCCGCGAGCGCGGCGCCGAGGAACACCGCATGCAGCCGACGCGACCGGACCGCGACGGTCGATGGCCGCTCGGCGATCGTGCCTGGCTCCGTGGTCGGCGAGGTGTCCATCCGGGCATGGATCGGCCGTCACCCCGGGCTCGACTCAAGGCCTCTACGGCCGCCGACGCCGCAACACCGCGGTGAAGAACCCGTCGCAGCCGTGCCGGTCCGGCCGCAGCGACAGGAACGTGCCGGTGGCATCGGCGATCGGCGCCGCGATGGCCGCCCCGAGGATCTCGGCGATGCGCACCACTTCGAGTTCGGGGCTGCGCGCACGCAGGGCCTCGATCCGCTGCTCGTTCTCCTCCGCGAGCAGCGAACAGGTCGCGTACACGAGGCGCGCGCCGGGGCGCAGCAAGGCCGCCGCCCGATCGAGCAGGCGGTCCTGTGTCGCACACAGCGACGCGAGGCCATCACCATCCAGGCTCCAGCGCGCCTCCGGCCGCCGCCGCCACGAACCGGTGCCGCTGCACGGCGCATCGATCAGGATGCGGTCGGCATGCCCGGCGAACGCGGCCACCGGTGGCGGCAGGTCGTGCTCGGGCAGCACCGCGATCTGCACGTTGTCGGCCCCGGCGCGCGCCATGCGTTCGCGCAACGCTTCGAGGCGCCCGCGATGCACGTCGGTCGCCAGCACGAGACCGCGGTTCTGCAGCAGCGCCGCGAGAGCGAGCGCCTTGCCGCCGCTGCCGGCGCACAGGTCGAGCACCTTGCCCCCCTTCGGTGGTGCGGTGACCGCGGCCACCAGCTGGCTGGCTTCGTCCTGCTGCTCGAAAGCGCCGCGGCGGTAGGCCGCCGTCGCGAACAGGTCGCCATCACCCTGCACGTGCAGCGCGGTCGCCGCGTACTTCGCCGCGGTGGTCGCGACACCTTCCTGCTGCAGTTCCACCGCCAACGCCTGGCGCGACGGTACGCGCAGCAGGTTGGTGCGCAGCGTGCGCGGCGCCGGTGCGGCCAGCGCCGCCACCACCGCGTCGGCTTCGCTACCGAACTGCGACAGCGCGCGCGGCGCGAACCAATCGGGCAGCGAGTGCCGCCGCGCGAACGTGCGCGCCTCGCCGTCGCGCGTCGCCGCCAGCAGTTCGTCGGTGCGCAGCAGCCGCGCGAACTCCGGCGGCGCGCCGCCGTCCAGCATCTCGAACTGCCGCGTCGCCGCGTCGGCGAGCAGCTCGTCGCGTTCGACCGCAGCGCCGAGCACCAGCGCCAGCGCCCGCTCGCGCGCGCGCCAGTGGCCAAGGCCCGCCGGCCCTGCCAGCACGAACTCCAGCCGCCGCATCGCCGCCAACGCCGCCGAGCTGGCTCGCGCCACCGCGGCACGCTCCCCGGGGTCGCCGGTGCGCAACACCGGCATCGCCGCCATCGCGTCGCGCGGCGAACGCCTCTGCAACAGCCACGCGGCGACGACCTCGGCCGCCCATTGCCAGACCTGTGCGTTCATCGTCGACAGCTCACGTGTGGTACGGATGCCCGGCCAGCACCGACGCGGCGCGGTAGAGCTGTTCGATCAGCACGACGCGCACGAGGCCGTGCGGCATCGTCATCGCCGACAGCGACAGCCGCACGTCGGCAGCGTCGCGGAACGCCGGCTCCAGGCCATCGGCGCCGCCGACCACGAACGCGACGTCGCGCGCGTCCTGCTGCCAGCGCTTCAGCTTGTCGGCGAACGCGCGCGTCGACCACGACTCGCCGCGCTCGTCGAGCGCCACGACGCGCATGTTCTTGCCGAGCGCCTGCCGCAGCTTCACCGCTTCGGCCGCCTGCACCTTCTCGGTCGGCGCCCCGCTGGTGCGCGCATCGGGTTTGACCTCGACCAGCTGGAAGCCCCACTCGCGCGGCAACCGTTTCTCGTACTCGGCGCACGCTTCGTGCACCCAGCCGGGTTGTTTGTGCGACACGGTCAGCAGGCGGATCTTCATCGGCGAGCCGCGCAGCCTAAACACCGCGCCGCGAACTCACGCACGACCATCTGCACCGAACAGCGACTGCTGCTGGAACGGCCGGCGGAACGGCGTCGTCGCCGGCACGCCCGGCGGCGGCAGCAAGCCCAGCTTCTTCGCCGTGCGCGAGAACAGGTCGACCATCAGCTGCCAGCGCGGCCCGTCCCCGCGCATGCGCGAGCCGAACTGCGCATCGTTGAGGCGCCCGCCGCGCATCGCCGTCAGCAGCGACAGCACCTTGTCGGCGCGCAGCGGGAACGCTTCGCGCAGCCGCTGCACGAACACGTCCTGCACTTCGGCCGGCAGCCGCAGCAGCACGTGGAACGCGTGGGCTGCGCCGGCCGCGCGTGCGGCTTCGAGGATCGCCGGCACCTGATGGTCGTTGAGCCCCGGGATCAGCGGCGACACGCTGACGCCGGTGCGCACGCCCGCAGCGCTCAGTGTCGCCAGCGCCCGCAGCCGCCGCGCCGGCGAGCCGGCCCACGGTTCGATCGCGCGCGCATCGGCCTCGTCGGCGAACGGCACGCTGACGAACACCGTCACCGCATCGTGCTTCGCCAGCTGCGCCAGCACGTCGACGTCGCGCTCGACCAGCGCCCCCTTCGTGATGATGCCGACCGGCTGGCGGAACTCGGCGCAGACCTGCAGGCAGCGCCGCGTCAGCTGGTAGCTCGCCTCCAGCGGTTGGTAGCAGTCGGTGACGCCGGAGAACACGATCGTCTCGCCGGTCCACGACGGTTTCTGCAACTGCGCGCGCAGCAGCTCCGGCGCGTTCTGCTTGACGACGATCGTGCGCTCGAAGTCGGTGCCGGCACCGAGGCCGAGCCACTGGTGCGTCGGCCGCGCATAGCAGTAGGCACAGCCGTGGAAGCAGCCGCGGTACGGGTTCAGCGACCAGCGGAACGGCAGGTCCGGGCTGTCGTTCTCGGCGAGGATCGAGCGCGCCTCCTCTTCGTGCACGACCAGCTGCACCGGCGGCGCTTCGCCGAGCCACTCGACCGCGGTCGAGGACCACGGGTTCGGCGGGTTGTCGACGCGGCGCATCGCGGCATCGTGCCGGCTCGGCGAACGGCCGGCGAGCGTCAGCCCGCCGCCGTCGCGTCCACCGGCGTCCCCAGCGCCGCGACGATGCCGTCCCACAGCGCGAGGCGCGCGCGCAGCGCCCGTTCCGCACCATGCAACGCCTCGCGCCACTTCGCCGCGTCGTCGCCGCAGACGTTCGCCAGCAGCCGCGCCGACATCGGCCCGTGCCGTTCGCCGTCGATGTG
>CAMAUH010000018.1 GCA_945861365.1 Candidatus Kuenenia stuttgartensis | reverse complement strand
CTCGGCCAATGCCCGCAACAGCGCGTCGGCATCGGGACCTGCGGCCTCCATCTCCAGTTCGACGCCGCGCTCCGCCGCGAGCATCATCATGCCCATGATCGACTTGCCATCGACGCGCTCCTCGCTGTCGGTGCGCCCCACCCGCAGCTGGCTGGCGTAGGCATTGGCGGTCTGCACGAACAGGTGCGCCGGTCGGGCATGCAGACCGTGTCGATTGCCGAGCGTCACCCGCAACTGACGAGGCCCGGGATCACTCACGACGTCTCCTTCGAGGAGAGTTCGCGCAACAGCTCGCGCATCGCCTCGCCATCGCGCGCATCGAGCAGGAAGCGGCGGAAGTCGGCGTTGCGGGCCAGCCCGGCGATCCAACGCAGGCCCTGCAGGTGCAACTCGGGCTCGCCGGCCGGCGACACCAGCAGGAACAGGATGTGGATCGGCCGGCCGTCGATCGCCTGCCACTCCATGCCCTTCTTGCAGCGGGCCAGCACCAGGGTCGGGCCCTTCACGCCCTCGCCCTTGACGTGCGGCACCGCGACGCCGTTGCCGAGGCCGGTGCTGCCGATCGCTTCCCGTTCCGCCAGGCGTTTGGCCAGCCCCTTGCCAGCCTTCGCGTCGAAGCAGCCGGTGCCCTGGGCAGCGGCCAGAAGTTCCTTGAGAGCGCCTTCCTTGTTGGTCGCGCCGATCTCGGCGAGGACCGCGGCTGCTTCGATCAGCTGTGCAATCATGGCTGACCAGTGTCGGGCAACCGACCCGCGGGCGCAACGCTCGCAAGGCCAGACGACGGCCCGCTCAGCTGCGTAGCGACTTGCGGACGACCTGTTCGTAGGTTTCCTCGGCAGCTGCCGATTCCTTGCGCTCGCGGGCCACCACCCCCTTGCCACCGGGGATCTTGTGGCCTTTCCGCTTCTCCTTCTGCTTGCGCAGTTGCGCCTCCAGCTTGTCGACCAACAGGTCGATCGTCGCCGAGAAGGAGGTCCCGCGATCCTTGGCCACCAGCGGCGCGCCCCGACGCTGGTGCGCGATCAGCTCGACCTCCGGGTTCTTGTGCACGTGGTCGGCGACCACCTCGATGCGCAGCAAGCGGTCGTCGTA
Organism: Candidatus Kuenenia stuttgartensis; assembly: GCA_945861365.1. GTDB lineage: Bacteria > Planctomycetota > UBA1135 > UBA1135 > UBA2386 > UBA2386. The sequence continues at coordinate 17,517 of CAMAUH010000018.1, read as the reverse complement.
ACGCGCCAACCTGGCGAGCTTCTTGACCGCGTGCGCCTGCATGCGCTCCGTGATGTGGTCGTGTCGGCCCTTGAACTCGATCGTGACGGATGTTGCTTCGCTCATCGAGGCTCCTGTGGCAGATGTATCGAACGGCAGCTGAGCCGACGCGAAGCGCCGGCACAAGATCGTCCGCGGACGAGAGCGCTACAGCGCCACCGCGGCAATGGGGTCAGAAACCCCAGAACTTCACTTCCGGCTCCAGTTGGACGCCGAACTTGTCGCGCACGCGCTTCGACACTTCGTCGAGCAGTGCCTTGAAGTCGGCGGCCGAGCCGGCGCCGTCGTTGATGAAGTAGTTGGCGTGCAGCCCGCTGACCTCGATGCCGCCATGCCGCAGCGTCTTGCAGCCAGCGACCTCGATCAGCCGACCGGCGGCATCGCCGGCAGGATTGCGGAACACGCAGCCGACGCTGCGCTGCGTCACCGGCTGCGTCGCGTTGCGCTTCTTCAACGATGCCGAGAAGCGTTCGAAGATCGCCTTGGGATCGTCCGGCGTCAGCTCGAACGTCGCCTGCACGACGATCGCCCCGTCGAGCCGGCCATCGCGGTAGACAGCGCGGAACTGGTCGCGTCCGCGCACCGCGATGCGGCCATCGGGCTCGACGACCGTGATCGAGATCAAGTGCTCGAACGTCTCGCCGTCGCGCGTTCCGGCGTTCATGGCCACAGCACCGCCGACCATCGCCGGGATGCCGGTCAGCTTCTCGAGGCCGGCGAGCCCGACCTCCTTGGTGGCGCGCAGCAGGCTCGGCCACGTGACACCGGCGCCCGCCGCGATGCGGTTGCCGTCCCTGACGATGCGGTTCATGGAAGCGAGGTGCATGACCGCACCCCGCACCCCTTCGTCGGCGACCAGCACGTTGCTGCCGCCGCCGAGCACCCGCAACGGCACGTCGAGTTCGCGACACGCCACCACCGCGGCCGCGACGTCTTCTTCGGCGTACGGTTCGAGCAGCCAGTCCGCGGGCCCACCGATGCGCAGGTGCATCATCGGGGCGAGCGACACGTTCTCGCGCACCGCACCGCGCATGGAACGCAGCAACAGCCGCAGATCAGAGCCCGTCAACGATGCCTCCGAGCGCTTTGTCGATGTCGCCAGCGCCGAGCAGCAGCACCACATCGCCTTCGCGGCGATGACGCAGCACATTGGCCGGCAGGTCCTCGACCCGGCCGACAGCGTGGCACTCGGTGCCGTGCGACTGCACCGCGGCGACCAGATCCTGCGCCGAAACAGAAGCGCGGATCTCGGCACTCTCACGCGCACCGTAGATGTCGACTACCAGGGAACAATCCGCGGCGGCGAGCGCTTCGCCGAACTCGGTGAGCAGGCAAAGGGTGCGCTGGTGCTGGTGCGGCTGGAACGCGACCAGCAGCCGCTGGCCAGGGAACCGCTTGCGCGCGGCCTGCAGCACCGCACGGATCTCGGCCGGATGGTGCGCATAGTCGTTGACCAAGGTGCCGCCACGTGGCCCCTGATGCAGTTCGAAGCGGCGCCGCACACCACCGAACTCGGCGAGGCCGCGGCAAGCGCCCTCGAGATCCGCACCGACGATGTCGACGAGACCGAGGGCGAACAACGCGTTGTGCATGTTGTGTCGCCCTGACAGCGACAACTGCACGCGGCCGAGCCGCCGGCCGCGCACGATCGGCACGAACGAGAAGCGGCCGCGTTCATCACGCACTTCGACCGCCCGGATGTCGGCGAACAGGCCGGCGCCGACGGTCAGGATGCGCACGTCGCTGCGCAGGCTGTTGATCACGGCGGCGGGCACGCTTTCCTCGATCAAGGCAGTGCCACCCGGCCGCACCCGCGCCAGGTAGCCAGCGAATGCTGCGACCAACTCGTCCGTCGACGGGTAGCAATCGAAGTGGTCGTGGTCGACGTTCAGGATCGCGGCGCCGAACGGCCGCAGGTTGTGGAAGCTGCGGTTGAACTCGCAGGCCTCGACGACGAACTCGGGACTGCTGCCCCAGCGGCCGTTGCCGCCGAGTTCCGGCACCTCGCCGCCGATCAGGTGGGATGGCTGCAGGCCGGCACCGCGCAGCGCCGCGACCGTGAGTCCGGTGGTCGTCGTCTTGCCGTGCGTACCGGCGATCGCCAAGGTGCGCCGGCCTTCGCTGAGCCGCCCGACGGCCTCCGCGTACAGCAGCGACGTGAAGCCTCGCCGCACGCATTCCTGCACCTCGGCATCGGCAGCTGGCACGGCCGCACTGCGGATGACGTAGCCATCGTTGCCCTGCACGCGGGTCGGCTGGCAGCCGACCCAGACGTCGATGCCTTCGGTAGCCAGGTGGTCGGTGACGGCGCCACCGCTGGCATCGCTGCCGGTGACCTGGCAACCACTGCCGGCGAGCAGGCGCGCGAGCCCGCTCATGCCGGAACCCCCGACACCGACGAAGTGGAAGCGGGAGCTGACGAAACTGGCCCCCAGGGCCCCTGGGCTCACCAGCGGAGCCGCGGCAGCAACCGGCACGTCGTCGATCAAGATGCACCTCCGGTGCCGGCGCTCGAGAGTCCCATGTCGTGCAGGATCGCGGCGACTGCGTTGCCACCGGCCACGCACAAGGCCGCGCGTCCCATCGCCTGCAACCGTTCCGGGTCGACCAGCAGCGCATCGAGCAGCTGCGCCAGCGACTCGACCGTCAGCTCGGACTCCTCCACCACCATGGCCGCGCCGGCGCGCACCAGCACCTCCGCGTTGCGGAGCTGCTGCTGGTCGCGATGGTGCGGATACGGAACGATCACGGCCGGTCGCCCGACCACGCAGAGCTCGGCCACCGTGGTGCCGCCACCGCGGCAGACCACCAGGTCCGCGGCCGCGAACAACCGGTCCATGTCGAGCGCGACGGGGCGCACGTTCGCCACCACGCGCCCAGCACCGGACGAGTAGGCCGCGCGCACCGCCGCGTCGTTGCCCAACCCCGACAAGTGCAGCACGTGCAATGGGCGGCCGGTGCGCAACAGCGCCGCCGGGACCGTCTCGTTCAAGGCGCGCGCCCCCTGGCTACCGCCGGTCACCAACACCACCGTGGCGTCCTGTGGCAGCTCCAGCTGCTCACGCGCGCTGCGGCGATCGATGCGGCCGAGCCCCGGGCGCAGCGGCGTGCCGGTCAACAGGGAGCGTGCGCTGGCGCGATCGTTGGACGGCAGACCGTGGTAGATGCGTTGGGCCAGCGGCTGCAGGAAGCGGTTGGCGCGGCCGGTCACCGCGTTCTGCTCGAGCAGGTACAGCGGCACGCCGAGGCTCTTCGCCGCCAACCCCATCGGCACCGAGGGCCGACCACCGGTGCTGACGACACAATCGACGGCGCGCTCTCGCAACAGCCGCCGCGCAGCGACCGTCGCGCGCAACAACCAGAACGGCAGCGCGAACCGCGAACCGCGCGAGCTCGGCAGCGCCATCTCGGGCAGGTCGGGCAGTTCGCGCGCCACGAGTTCGCGCTCCACGGCCCGCCCCTCCGTGACCAGCATCGGCTCGTGCCCGCACGTGCGCATCGCGCGCGCGAGCACCAACGCCGGCATCAGGTGGCCACCGGTGCCCCCACTGACGAGACAGACGCGCTGCACCATGGCATCACTTCTTGGGCAACTTGATCTTCTGCCCCTGGCGGAGCTTCGCGGGTTCGACGCCCGGATTGGCGGCCATCAGTTCGGCGAGTCGCTTCTGCGAACCGAGCTCGGCCTGGGCGATGCCCAGCAAGGTGTCACCCTTCTTGACCGTGTAGACGCGGCCTTCGGCGGCGATCGGCGCCACGGGCTTCGTCTCGGGCGACTTGGTCTCAGGCGACTTGCCATCGACCTTCGGCGGCGCCTTGTCGACGGTCGCTTCCTTGACCATCTTGCGCGCGCCGATCTCGGCGGCGCTCGGCAGCACGATCTCCTTGCCCAGACGCATGCGGTTGGGCAGCACATCGGGGTTCAACTGCATGACCAGGTCGCGCAGCCCCACGTCCTTCAACTGCGTGCGGGCGATCGTCTCGAACGAGTCCCCGGCCTTGATCGTGTAGACCGGACGCTTGGTGTCGAGAGCAACCACGGGCGCCGGTTGGTCGGCCGGCTTGTTGCCGCCGTTGCCGCCCTGCACGTCGTTGCGGACTGCCGGGCTCTTGCCGCCGTCCTTGTCCTTGCCGCTGCCGAGCAACTCGTCGAGGTTGACGCCCGCGATGTTCTGTGGCGTCTTCGGCCCTTCCTTCGGGCCGGTGGTGCCAGGGGCGCTGATCGGCGCCGCATCGCGCCGGCCACCGCGTTCCGCCGCGACCGTGGCGGGATCACCCCACAGCGCGACACCGAGGATCATGAAGATCACCAGACACAGCACGTACAGCCCGTATTTCTCGAGTTGGCCCATACACCCCTCCAGACGAATCGAAGAACTAGTGAGAGAACGACGCGCGTGGGCGCGTCAAGAAACCGCAGCGACACCGACCGTGGAGAACGTTCCCGCGCGGTCGGCGCGCGCGGCGTTGCCGATCAAGCCAACCGCTGCCAGACAGAACATCAGGCTCGTGCCACCCGTCGAGACGAACGGCAGATCGATGCCCTTGGCCGGAGCCCACCCGCTGACCACGAGCAGGTTCACGGCGGCTTGCATGCAGACCATCAGAGCGTAGCCGCAGACCACGTAGCGAAGGAACGGGTCGTTCATCTGCTTGATGATCCGGTAGCAGACGTAGCCGAACATCGTGAACGCCCCCAGCACGAACAGCGACCCGAGGTAGCCGAGTTCCTCGGCGACGATCGCGAAGACGAAGTCGTTGTGCGCTTCCGGCACGTAACCCATCTTCATCCAGCCCTGGCCGATGCCGCGGCCCGTCAGGCCGCCGCTGCCGACCGCGATCAGACCGAGGCCGACCTGCGAATCGGGACGCGGTGCCAGGAATCCCTCGAGGCGATCGCGCACGTAGCCGTGCCGGGTCGCCGCGAAAGCGAGCAAGCCGATGCCGGCGAGCGCGAACGGCACGAAGTGCAGCACACGCACACCCGCGACCAGCGCGAGCAGGCTGGCCAGCATCAGTGCGATCAACGCGTTGCCGTTGTCGGGCTGGGCCGCCAGCGTGGCCGCCAGCAACACCGCGCAACCCATCGCCGGCAGGAAGCCATTGCGGAAGCTCTTCACGCCATTGCCGGCGCGGGCCAGCAACCACGAGGCCGCCAGCACGAGGCAGAAGCGCGCCGGTTCCGCGGGCTGGAACTGCATGCCGCCGAACTTGATCCAGCGGAAGGCCCCGTTCACTTCGTGCCCCAGCAACCGCGGCAGCAGGCACGTCGCGGTCGCCACCAGGAACGTCGGGATCGCGAAGCGCCGGATGAGATGCATCGGCACCAGCGCTGCGAACAGGAACAGGGCCAGCGCGGCCAACAACTTGGTGCCCTGTTCACGCAGCACGCGCAGCGGGCCCATGTCGACCTGCGCCCCCCGCACCGAGACCGCCATCACGAGGCCGAGGCAGCACAGCGCGACGGTGACCAGCATCAGCCAGTCCAGTTCGCGCAAGTGCATGCGCCCGTCGCGACGAGAGGAGGGAGCGACCGCCGTCATCAGCGCACCTTGAACAGCGCCAGGCTGCAGAGAGCCAGCAGCGCCGAGACGACCCACGTGCGCACGACGACGCGGGTCTCCGGCATGCCGCCGAACTGGAAGTGATGGTGCAGCGGTGCGCAGCGGAAGATGCGCTTGCCGCGCAGCTTGAACGACGCCACCTGCAGGATCACCGACAGCGCCTCGGCGACGAACACGCCGCCGACGACGCAGAGGACCAACTCGGTGCGACTGACCAGCGCGGCGTAGCCGAGTGCGCCGCCGAGGCCGAGGCTGCCGACATCGCCCATGAAGACCATGGCCGGCGCCGCGTTGAACCACAGGAAGCCGAGCGCGCCGCCCAGCAACGCGGCCATCATCACCGTCATCTCGACGGCGCCAGCGACATGCGGCACCAGCAGGTAGCTGGACCAGTCGACGCGCCCCACCGCGTAGGTGATCACCGCGTAGGCGATGGCCGCGGTCGCGACACAGCCGGTCGCGAGGCCATCCAGGCCATCCGTCAGGTTCACCGCGTTCGCCGAACCGGTCAGCACCACTACCGCGACGAGCAGGAACGGGATGCCGAACCACGGCGTCAGATCGAACGCCACGTCCTTGGCGAACGGCACGTACAGGTGCGGACCGCCGAGGTCGGCCTGCAGGCCAGCCGGCCCGACCAGCCACAGCGCGACCAGCACGGCGAGGATGGTCAACGCCCCCTGCTTCTCACGCTTGCTGATGCCGCGCTTCTTCTGGTCGTGCAGCTTCACCCAGTCGTCCCAGAAGCCGACCGCCGCGAAGCCGCCGACCAGCACCAGACCGGGCAACGAGAATCGGTTGGGGCCATCGAAGCGCAGCCACAACGCACTCGCCGCGAGGATCGCGCCGATGATGAACACCCCGCCCATGGTCGGAGTGCCGCGCTTGTGCGCATGCATCTCCTCGAGCTTCAGCGAACCGGTGCCATCGATGCGCTCCTTGATGCCGAGCCCGCGCAACCACGCGATGACGCGCGGGCCGAGCACGATCGCCAACAGGAACGCGGTGACCGCCGCCCCGGCGGCACGGAACGAGACGTAGCCGAACAAGCGGCACACGTCCTCCGAGAACAACCAGGGCGCCAGCCAGTGGATCATCTCAGGAGTGCTCCGCTGTGGCCGAGGAGCTCACGGCGTGCCCGGCCAGTTCGGCGACGAGCCGGTCGACGAGCCGGTCGAGCTGCACCGCGCGCGACGCCTTGCAGAGCACGCGATCGCCCGGCCGCAGCTCGGCGCGCAGCAGCGCCAGCGCCGCATCACGATCCGCGACGCAGTGTGCGGCGGATGCCTTCATGCCGGCCTGCACCGCCCCGTCGGCGATCGCCGCGGCAGCCTCACCGATGCACACCAGCACGTCCTGGTGCGTGCGCGCGACTTCCGCGCCGAGCCCACGGTGCAGATCAGCCGACTGCTCCCCGAGTTCGCGCATCTGCCCGAACACGACGATGCGGCGCCCGCCGCCGCCGAGCCCTGCCAACGCCTGCAGCGCGGCCGCCGCCGAGGTCGGGTTCATGTTGTACGTGTCGTCGATGATGGTGACGCCACCCGCAGCCTTGGGTTCGAGGCGGCGCTGCGCCGACGGCACGTTCGCCAACGCGGCGAGCACCTGCTGCTCCGGCACCCCGAGCTCGGTGGCCGCGGCGATGACCGCCAACGCGTTGTAGATGTTGTGCGTGCCCATCAGCGGCAGCAGCACCGGGCGTTGGCCGTTCAGCAGGAACGTGGTGCCGAGCCCATGGAAGCGCACGTCGGTGGCGAACCAGTCGGCCTCGCGGGTGACGCTCGTGAACTGCACCTTCGCCTTGGTCACGGCACCCATCGCCCGGCACGCAGCGTCGTCGCCGTTCAGGATGCAGAGGCCGTCGGCCGGCAGGCCGGCGGGCAGCGCGGACTTCTCGCGCGCGACGCCATCGATCGAACCGAGGCCTTCGAGGTGCGCGGGCGCGACGCAGGTCACGATGCCGATGTCCGGCCGCACCACTTCGGTCAACTGGGCGATCTCACCCGGCGCATTGGTGCCGATCTCGACGACCGCGGCGCGCGTGTGTGGCTCGATGGCGAACAGGGTCAGCGGCACGCCGATCTGGTTGTTGTAGGAACCCGGCGAGCGCACGGTCGGCATCGCCGCGGCCAGCACCGCGCCGAGCCACTCCTTGGTCGACGTCTTGCCGCACGACCCGGTGACGCCGATCACGCGCGCCCGCTGGCGACGACGGTGTTCGGCAGCGAGATCCAGCAGCGCCTTGCCGGTGTCGGCGACGCGCACGACGAAGGGCTGACCACGGTCGGCGCGCCGGCTCGCGTCGGGCAGCACCACGGCCTGGTCCACCAGCAGACCGGTGGCGCCAGCTTCGACCGCGGCGGCCACGAACCCGTGGCCGTCGTGGTTGGCACCCCGCAGGGCGACGAACAACCGGCCCGTGCAGTCGCGCCGGGTGTCCGTGGTGACGCCATTGGCAGCACTGCCGCGCTGCAGCACTTCTCCACCAGCCACCTTGGCGATCGCACCCGGCGTGAGCCAGGAGCCGGGAGCACCACGACGCTTGCTCGCAGGGGACTGCGACTCGGCGTCATGGGGACGTTTCATCGGTGCAACCATCCGGCCTCCCTCGCCGCGAGTGCGCGCGCGGCTTCGATGCGGTCGTCGAACGGAACGACACTGTCCTTGCTGATCTGGTAGGTCTCGTGGCCCTTGCCGGCGATCAACACGGTGTCGCCGGGCTGTGCATGGGCGATCGCGGCGCGGATCGCCTCGGCGCGATCGACGACGCGGAACCACTCACCCTCGGCACCGGCCAGGCCGGGCGCCATGTCGTCGAGGATCGCTTCCGGATCCTCGCTGCGCGGGTTGTCGCTGGTCAGGAACGCGCTGTCGGCGTGGCGCGCCACGGCGGCGGCCATCGGGGCCCGCTTGGTGCGGTCGCGATCGCCACCGCAGCCGAACACCACGTGCAGGCGACCTTCCGCGAGCTCCGCCAACGTGGCGCAGACCTTCTCGAGCGCATCCGGCGTGTGCGCATAGTCGACGAACGTGCGGATGCGGTTGCCGATCCCGGCCGGTGCATCCACCTGTTCGAGCCGTCCCGGCACGCCGCGCGCATCCTCGAGCGCGGAGGCGACCGTCAGCTCGCTGGCGCCGAGCGACAGCGCGGCCGCGGCGGCACCGAGCGCGTTGTAGACGTTGTGCAGGCCGACCAGGCGCAGGAACAACTCGACGCGACCGTTCGGCATCACCATCGTGAACCGCGTGCCGTCCGGGCCGAGCCGCACGTTCTCCGCGCGCACGTCGGCGTCTGGCGAGAGCCCGTACCACAGGATCCGCACGCCGCGCCCGAGCTCCTCGGCCATCGCGGTGCCGGCCACATCGTCGCGGTTGATCACCGCGGCGGCCCCCGGCTGCAGCGTCGCGAACAGGCGCGCCTTGGCCGCGCAGTAGTTCGCCATCGTGCCGTGGTAGTCGAGATGGTCCTGCGTCAGGTTGGTGAACAGCGCGGTCGCGAAGCGCACGCCGCGCACACGGTCCTGGTCGAGGCTGTGGCTCGACACCTCCATGACGCAGGCGCTGGCGAACCGGTCGGCCATCTCGCGCAGGTAGCCGTGCAGCCGCACCGGGTCCGGCGTCGTGTTCGAAGCCGGAATGCGCCGACCGCCGAACTCGTAGGCGATCGTGCCGAGCAGACCGACCTGGCGCCGATCCGCCTGCAGGCAGGACCGGATCAGGTGCGCCGTCGTGGTCTTGCCGTTGGTCCCGGTCACACCGATCACCGACAGCGCTCGCGACGGGTCGCGGTAGTAGTAGCGCGCGGCATCGGCGAGTGCCTCGCGAGCGTTGGCGACGACGAACACGGGCACCGGCACCGGCAAGGGCTCTTCGGCGACGACAGCGATCGCGCCGCGCGCCACCGCCTGCTGCGCGTACAGCGCCCCGTCGTTCTTGTTGCCCTTGATGGCGAAGAAGAGATTGCCCGCGCGAGCCTCGGCGGAATGGAAGCACAAGCCGTCGACGCTCGCTTCGCGCCAACGGAGCACTTCACGCGGCTGCAAGCAGTCGCGGAACTCGCGCAAACGGACGAATCCCTGGCCGGACGGGAGTCCGGACGGGTACGCAACTTCAGTCATCTACCGCCCTACCGACTTTGTCCCTGGGACTTGCCGTCCCAGCCTGAATCACCAGGAGTGTTTCCGCTGCGGACCTGACCGTCCGCCGCCGAAGGCGATTCCTGGCGTAGCTGCCGACGATGCTCGAGCTGCTGGCACTGGAGCAGCAATCGCACCGCCGGCGGCGCAGCATAGCTGCCGCCATAGAACCGCGCACTATCGTCCTTCTGCAGCACGCACACCGCGAGCCAACGCGGTGCGTCCACCGGCGCGAAGCCGACGAAACTCGCGTTCTTCGCGGTGAGCACGCGCCCACCGCCGAGCCCGATCCGGCTCGAAGCCGTTCCGGTCTTGCCAGCGATCACGCCGTGCAGATCGATGCCGAGCTCCTTCAGCATGCGCGTGTGCAGGTGCACACCGGTCGCGTGCGGATCATCGCTGACGACGTCGACCATCGCGGCGCGAACCGCGTCGACCACCTCGGGCCGCAGCTTGGCCCCGGGCTCCGCGACGGGTGCCGGGTGGAACACGCCATCCGACTCGATCCCGCGGCACAACCGCAGCTGTGAGCCGCCGCCGCGGAACATGCGCAGGTAGGCGCGCGCCACGTGCAGGGCCGTGACCTGCATCTCGTAGCCGAAGCTGAACGAGATCGCGCTGTTGGCGCGGAACGACCGCAGCGGAACGCTCGGATCGAACGACTTGCGGTTCGTGCCGGCGCGACCTTCGGACGGCAACTCGAGCCCGAGCGGGCCATCGAGTCCGTAGAAGCTCATGTAGTCACGCCACTGCTCGCGTTCGAGCATCAGGCCGACATAGGCGGCCCCGATGTTCGAGCTGTTCATCAGGATGCCGTGCGGCGACAGCACTCCGCAGTCGTGGTCGTCGCGCACCGGCTTGGCGCGGCCGAGCTTCGCGATGCGCTCGCGGTACTCCGAGCTGCCGGGAGCGCAGTCGAAGGTCGAGGCCCAGTCGAAGCAGCCAGCTTCATAGGCGTAGGCGAGCACCAGCGGCTTCACGATCGAACCGGGCTCGAACAGCTGCTGGCTCGGTGCGAACGACACCGCCGCCGGATTGGCGCCGACCGCCGGGTTCTTGGCGTCGCGCTGCCACCCGGCCGCGGCGAGCACGTCACCGGTCTCGATGTCGACCAGCACGAGCGCACCCCATTGCGGGTTCTTGGTCTTGCCGTCGCGCATCGAGGCCTCGGCCTGGCTCGCCAGTTCGCGCACCGCGATGCGCTGCAGATCGACGTCGAGCGTCGAATGCACGACCTGGGCCTTGGGCAGGTTGTCCGCCGGACCGGTGAAGTACGGACGCCCCGTGCCGTCGCGCAGGAAGCTGCGAGCACTGCCTTCCCCCGGCGCCAACAACGACATCGACTCGAGACCGGCCGCGGCCTTGGTGACCAGTTCGGCATTGCCACCGGCGGGTGGCTTGATCCACGCCGTGTTGAGGTGCCCGATCACGCCATGGGTCACTTCGCGGTCGGGATACTCACGGCGGAACGAGCGCAGGAAGTGCATGCCGACCGTGCGGTAGCTGCGGCGCTCGCCGAGGGCCCGCAACGCATCCACGACCGCCAGCGAATCCACGCCGCTGGCCAACAGCACGTCGGCGCGAGCAGGGTGCTTCGGCGGCAGCGGGCCACTGTCCGGCAGCCGGTCGAGAGCGAACGAGTTCGCCAACTGCTTGCCGAGCCTCTCGACGTGGAACCGCTGGCTGTCGGCGCGATCGGCCAGGTCCGGATCGGCGACCAGCGCGAGCGAGACATCGGCCAGGAAGCGCTTCAGCCAGTCCCGGAACTGCGTGACCGTCTTGCGGTGGTCGGCGGGCACACTGATGTTCGCCCGCACCTCGTACGTCTCGCAGTCGAGCGCGAGCACGCTGCCATGGCGATCGACGATGGTGCCGCGCGGAGCCGGCAGGACCTCGACACGCTGCGACTGGCCATCCGCGGTGGACGGCAGCAGCCGCAAGGGCGACCGACCGGCGCGCGACAGCTCACCGGCCTCGGCCACCTGGACCCAACCGAGCCAGCCGGCGAGGAACACGGGCACGACCCCGAGCGAGCCGAACGTGAAGCGCAAGCGTGCGAGTTCGCCGGACTTCATTGCAGCCGCTCCTGCCGACGCGCGGCTTCGGTGTGCAGGTGCGACCAGTGCGCGACGGCCAACCGCTCCGGCGAGGCATCCTTCAACCGATCGATCTCCAAGCGGCGCAGCTCGACCATGCGGTCCTGCACCTCGCGATAGGCGCGCTCGACGCCGTGGCGCCGCCGCACGTTCTCCGCCCGCATCGCGGCGGTACCGATCGCCATGACGACCGCGATCGCGAACAACAGGCCGGCCAGGAACCACTTCATGCGACGTCCTCCCGACGCACACCGCAGCGCAGCTTGGCGCTGCGGGCACGCGGATTGTCGCGCACCTCGTCGTACCCGGCCTCGATCGGCTTCTTCGTCACCACCTGCATGTGCGCGCGCAGGAAGTGCTTCACGACCCGATCCTCGTGCGAATGGAACGAGATCACCGCCAGACGGCCACCCGGCCGCAGGCAATCGCGCGCCGCCGCGAGGCCGCGCTCCAACTCACCCAACTCGTCATTGATGCACATCCGGATCGCCTGGAACGTTCGCGTCGCAGGGTGGATCCGACCACCGCGAGCGGCGCCTGGCAATGCATCCACGACCAGATCCGCGAGCTGCGCGGTGCGCACGATCTTGGTCCGCCGGCGCACCTCGACGATGCGGCGTGCGATGCGGCGGCTGTAGCGTTCGTCGCCGAGCTGGAACAGGGTGTCGGCGAGCGTGCGCTCGTCGACCTCGGCCAGCCAATCGGCTGCCGTCGGCGATGACGACGCATCCATCCGCATGTCGAGCGGCCCATCGGCCATGAACGAAAACCCTCGCTCCGGACGGTCCAGCTGCAGAGAACTCACGCCGAGGTCGAGCAACACACGATCGCAGCGGGACTGACCGATCCGCGCCAACGCTTCGTGCATCCCCGAGTGAGGAAGATGGAACAGCGAGATCCCGGCTCCGGCTCCGGCGACGTCGGCCTCCCCCAACGTCGCCTGCGCCTCACGCAAGATCTCGCTGTCTCGATCGAGCCCTACCAACACACCGTCCGGACCGATGCACGGCACGATTGCCCTGCTGTGCCCACCGGCCCCGACCGTTCCATCGACGACCACCAACCCGGAACGCAGCTCGAGGATCGCCATCACCTCTTGCAGCAGCACCGGACGATGCACAGGTTGCCTAGACCCGTGCCCATCCGCACTGCTACCCTTGCCGCCGTTCTCGTTCATGCGCCTGCATCCCTTGACCACCCGACAGCAGTCGCTGAACGCGCACCCCGACTACGGGTGCTTCAGCACGAGTTCGTCGTGCTCACGGATTGCTTGCGGGCATCGATGTTTGGGTAGGACTCACCAGACTGGCAAAGAGCGTCTCTTCCTCGGAACCCGCCTCGGCCAACGAGGTGTCCAGGTTTGCCGGCGACCAGATCTCGATGACGCGACCGGTACCGACCAGGACAACAGGCTGACTCACAGCGAGCCCCGCATACTTGAGCAATGGGTCCGGAATGCGGATGCGCCGGTTCCCATCAGGCTCGACAGCCTCCGAGTGGCCGAGAAATCGACGACAGAGAGCGCGGTGGGCACGGCTGCCAGGCACGGCCCGACCGATCCGGTCGACGAGTTCACGAAACCCTTCGGCGTCGTGCAGGAGCAGGCAGCGGTCGAGCCCGGCGGTCAGGTGGAACTTCCATTGGCTCTTCGGGATCTCGTCCAGGATGCGCCCGGGCAGAACGAGTCTGCCCTTGTCATCCAGGCCGTGTTCCGAGCTACCAAAGTAGGTGACCATCGCGTCAGGACCCGGGCCGCAAACTGGCCCTTGTCTCTGGCAATGGTAGCCACGAAAACACCCCTGTCAACCACAGCCCACCACTCTCTACCCACGAGAACCCACCAGTAACCCCGATCTCGTGACCCACGCCACTGCCTCTGGGGCCATGGCGACGCCGGATCCGCAAGGGTCTGTGGCGCTGACGAGTGGTGTGTTCTCGCCCGTTTTTTTGCGCGACCCACGATTTCCCGAACCCGGCTCCCCATGCGCACCGTCCTGCTGACCCTGTCCCTCTCCCTGCTGGCCAGCTGCTCCCCCAGCGAACTGGTCGGCATCCACGTGGCGCTCGCCAAGGATGGCAGCGCGACCGTGACCACCCGCGCCCTGGTCGAGGCCCCGGCACCGAGCCCCGTCGAGGTGCTCGCCAAGGGCGCCAACTGGACCGCTCGGGCGGCGCTCGTGCACAGCCGGGGCCAGACCAAGAACCTGGCCGAACTCGACCTCGCCGACGGCAGCATCAAGTTCCAACCGCGCCTCGACGGCGAACCCGCCTCGCTGCGCGTGACGATCCAGCGCGGCCCCAACGCCGGCTGGGTGAAGGCCCTGGTCCCTTCGCGCGACGCCCGCCGCGCGATCGCCAACGTCTACGACCCGAGCGGCAAGACGCGCGAGATCGGCGACGTGATCCGCCTCGAGGTGGCCGGCCCGACGGAAGCGAACGGCAGCAGCGTGCTGCCGGTGGCCCGCGGCGTCAGCGCCGACCGCGACGGCACGCGCGCGATCCTGCTGATCCCGGCCCAGACCGCGGCGGAAGCCGGCGATCCGCTGGTCTGGGACATCACGTGGAAGTGACCGGCGCGTCCCCGCCCTCGGCAACTCCCCCCTCACCGATCGCGGCGAGCAGCTCGTCCTTGACCGCCCCCAGGTTGGCCAGATCGATCGCCGGTGCGAACAACGCCACCGGCTCCATCTCCTTCAGCTTGGGATCGGTGACGACCAGATCGGCCCGTTCCTGCTCGGCAGTCCGCGGCGCGACCATGCGCAGCACGCGCTTGCGCAGCAGCAGCAGCGCGCAGAAGTAGCGCAGGGCCCGCGCGCGATCGTCGGCGACGGTGCCCAGGCGATCGAACAGCAGCCGCAGCGAGTTCAGGTCCAGCACCGGCTCCTTGCTGCCGGACGACTTGCGCAGGGCGCGCCAGAAGATGGGCGCCTCGCCGGCGGCGCACTTGCGCTCGTGATCCTGGAAGCACGCATCGCACAGGTCGCGGCGGACGCACTCAGGCCACAACAGGACCGCGAACCACGACTTGCTGGTCGGCAACGGGCAACCCGGCCGGTCACAGGCTCGGCGGTCGCGCTGGATCTTCCAATCGTCGCTCATTTCGGATCGCCCTTCGTTGCTCCAGTCCCGACCGCCCCGGTTGGGACGATCGCCGTCTCGGACCAGGGATGTTGCCGCCAGGCCGCCGGCTCCCGCATCGAGCGGACTCCAGCCAGGCGCTGCAGCGTCTTCTGCGCCGCGGTCTCGCCAGCCGTGTCCTGCTCGCGGCGGCAGCGCTCCAGGAACTCGACGAGCGCCATGGCGCTGACCCGCCCCGGGAAGTTGCCCAACGCCTGCGCGGCGACACGCCGCACGAACGGATCGCCGTCCTGCTGCAGTCGCTCGAGCAACAGCGCGCGCGCCGGCTCACCACCACCGGTGATGCCGCGCAGGGCATCCGCGCGAACGGTGAAGTCGCCGTCGCTGGCCAGCTCCCGCAACGTCGCCAGCACCGCGCCGTCGACGCCGATGCGACCCAGCGCCCGCGCCGCCGAACGCCGCGGCCGCACCTCGCCGGTGCGCGCGACCTCTTGCAGGGCGGGCACTGCGGGTGCGCCGACCATGCTGAGCAGTTCGATCCCGAGCTCGCGCGGCTGCGGCTGGCTGTGCAGCAGCAGGTCCCCGACCAGCGTCGGCACGGCCGCGGCACCCAGCTGGCGGATCTCCGCCATGGCCCTCGCCTCCACCGGGTTCTCGATGCGCGCCGCCGCGCGGAACAACTCGTCGTCCTCACCGAGCGGCCGGCCTTCGCGCACCGTGATCAGGTCCCGCACGAACACGCGCACCAGCCAGGCCGTCATCACCGGGTCCTTGGCGATGCGCTCGCGCAGCGCCGGGTAGTCCTTGGAGTTCTCGTGGTAGGCGCGATCGGCATCGCGACAGACCCCGATCTGCTCCGGCGTGAGCTCCCCGGGGCGGTAGCTGGGCGGTGCCCCGCCGCAAGCAGCGAACACGAACGACGTGGCGAGCCCGATGGTGGCGCTGCGATGCGTGGCGGCTCCCGGATGCATCCCCTAACGTCTACCGGGATGCCCGTCCCCGAGAAAGACCTGCGCTCGGATGTCAGCATTCGTCCGGTCAGCAGCGCGGCCGCGTTCCTGGACCTGCAGCGCCCCTTCTACCGGCACGACCCGCACTACGTGCCCCCGGTCACGCTGGGCGAGAAGTGGCAGCTCGACCCGCGCAAGAACCCGTTCTTCGACCACGCCGAAGTGGGCATGTTCGCGGCCTGGCGCGGCAACCAGTGCGTCGGCCGCGTCAGCACCTGCCGCGACCGGTTGCACGACGACTTCCACGGCGACCGCATCGGTTTCTTCGGGCACTTCGAGGCGGCGGACGCCGGTGTCGCCCGCGAACTCGTCGAGTTCGCCGCCCGCTGGTGCCAGCAGCGCGGGGCGACGGCACTGCGTGGCCCGATCGACTTCTCGACCAACCAACGCTGCGGCCTGCTCGTCGAAGGCGAACAGGGCCCGCCCGTCATGCTGATGCCGCACAACCCGCCGCACTACGCCGGCTGGCTCGAGGCCACCGGGCTCGCGAAGGTGAAGGACCTGCTGGCCTTGCGCGGCGACAAGCACGGCATCGATCGGCAACGGCTCGGCCGCATCGTCACGCACCTGCAGAAGCGCTCGTCGGCGACGCTGCGGCGGCTCGACCTGCGCGACTTCGACAACGAGGCCCGCACGCTGTGGCGGCTCTACGAGAGCATCTGGGAGCGCAACTGGGGCTTCGCGCCGATGACGGAAGCCGAGTTCCTGGCGCAGGCGCGCGACCTGAAGAAGGTCGCCCACCCGGCGCTGCTGCAGATCGCCGAGGTCGCCGGCAAGCCGGCCGGCTTCATCGTCGCGATCCCCGACGTCAACCTCGCGGCGAAGGCCTGCCAGGGCCGCCTGTTCCCGTTCGGCTGGTGGAAGTTCCTGCGCACGCTGCGCGCCACGCGCTCGATCCGCGTGCTGACCATGGGCGTCACGCGCGAACAGCGACGCGCCGGCATCGACGTGATGATGATGTACGCCGTGATGGAGCAAGGCATCGCCGCCGGCTTCGACGCCTGCGAGGCGAGCTGGATCCTCGAGGACAATCGCGACATGCTCGGCCCGCTCGAGACGATGGGCCTGCACACCTACCGCCGTTACCGCATCTACGAGAAGAGTCTCCGCTGATGGACTTCAAGCTGAACCGCGGCATGCCCGGCATGCCGCAAGTGCCGCCCCAATTGCCGATGCTGTTGATCGTGGTCGGGGCCGCGTTCGCGGGATTTGGCCTGATGCTGATCTGGAACGAATGGCTGCTGCGCTACCTGGTCGCCGGCGTGTTCCTGCTGATCGGCGGCCTGCTGTTGCTGAGCGGCCTGCGCGCGAAGCGACTGCTCGGCTAGGGCGCCGAGCTCACCGGAGCAGCAGCGAGTCGAGCCGGTAGAGGCGATCGGCGACGCATTGGAACACGTTGTCGTGTTCCTCGATGACGAGACCGGTCGCCCGCTCACAGCGCACGATCTTGTCACTGCCCGGCACCATGCCGGCCACGTGCACGGAGGCGTCCCAACTGTTCTCGGCGAACGCGACCGCGCCCGCGGGTCGCCAACCGAACACGTCGAGCTCGTGGTTCAGCGCGACGATGTCCGACGGCTGCAGCGCCGCATCG
>CAMAUH010000017.1 GCA_945861365.1 Candidatus Kuenenia stuttgartensis | reverse complement strand
TCAGGCGCTGGCCCGCGGCGTCGGCGATGCGGTGTGCGAAGGCGAGACGGCGGTCCAGTTCGTCGCCGGGCGGTTGCTGCATGCGTTCTCCCTATCGGCCACGCGCAGCGATTGCCAGCAGTGCTGCCCCGGTCACGCCCACTGCCAATCGTCGGCGGGCGGCATCGTCACGCCGAACAGCCGCTGCGCCACCACCGCACCATCGGCGAACAACGTCGCACGGTCCGCGGCAGCGTGGTTCCACACCGCGTAGCGATGCGAACCGAGCCAGCGATACTCGCGCCGCAGCGCGCCGCGGCTGCACGGCTCGGTCCACAACCGCGACTGCGGGTGCGTCGCGTGCAACCACGCCAGCTCCTTCGTCGCCGGGCGCTGTCCCGGCAAGCCGTCGAAACGGCGGAACACGAAGCTCGCCGCGGCCCCGGCCCAGGGCGCATGCCGCGGTGCTGCCTCCGGCGCCAGGCCGGCCGCCAGCTGGATCGCGAGGCGCTCGAGGTCGATGCCCTTCACGGCGCGATAGAGCGTCGCGAACTGGCCAGCCGAGCGCGGGTTGATCTCGATGACGCGCACCTCGCCGCTCTCCCCGACGAACAGCTCGACGTTGAACAGGCCGTGGTCGTAGCCGATCGCACGCACCGCCATCGCCGCGACGCTGGTGACGCGGTCCTGCAGCGTCGCCGGCAACCGCGACGGCAGCTCGAAGCCGGCGAAGTGGCGCGCACCCTGCACCGTGCCGGGATACATGAGCTCGTCGACGACCCCGAGCACGTGCACGCGGCCCGCGAACACGTAGCCGTCGACGTTGACCTGGTGGCCGGTCATCGGCTGCTCGAGCAGCACGTGGTCGGGGCCGCACGGCAGCGGCAGCACGGTCGCGGCCAGCTGCGCGAACGGCCGCGCATGGCGCTTCCACAGCCAGCGATCGGCGAACGACAGCGACAGGTGGTCGGCGAGTTCGCGCGCATCGGCGACCCGCCGCGCGAGCGCCGAGAACGTGCCCTTCACCGGCTTGCCGAACAGCGGCCACTGCAAGCCCGCCGCCGCCACCGCGGCATCGATCGCCGCCGGGTCGCGCGATCGCGCGTCGTGCAGCGGCCACGGCAGCGCCGCCGCGCGCACGGTGTGCTGCGGCATGGCCGCGGCGAGCCGTTCCCGCAGCAACACCTTGTGCTGGGCGCGCACGATCGCCTGCGGGTCGGCGCCCGGCAGGCCGAGCCGTTTTGCCAGCACCGCGGCGAGCAGGCCACCGAACTGGTCGTCGTTCGACCAGACGGCATCGATGCGCCCGCGGTAGCGCTCGGCCAGGCGATCCGCCCAGCGCGCGGCATCGAAGCGCAGCAGGCGCAGCACCTGCGGGTAACCGAAGCTCTCGAAGCCTTCGCGCCGCAGCTCGACGGCGCGGTCCTGCCGCAGCGCATCGACGCACTCGTCCTCCCACATGCCCTGGAACAACAGCAGCAGGCGCAGGGGCGACGACATGGCGGCAGGCACGATGGCGAAGCGCGACCTGCGCGGCAACCTGCAGCTGCCGCCCGCCGCCGCGGCCCACGGCCTCAGACGCGCAACGGCACCGGGATCACGACCTCGCCGCGCGGCTGCGCCGGCGCCAGCGTGACCACGGGCTCGGGCAACGGCACGCGCCGCTTGCCCATCGCCGCGAACGCGAGTTCTTCGATCGCCGCCGCCGCGCTGTCCCAGCCGTACGCCGCGCGCACCGACTTCGCGAACGCGCGCGCGTCGCGCTGCAGCGCCGGCAGGTTGGCGAGCGCCTCGGCCAGCAGGCGCGCGGCATCGTCGCCCGAGGGTTCGAACACCCACGGCGTGCCGACGAACGCGGACGGCATGTCGACCTCGCGCCGCGCCGACGGGATGCGGATAGCACCGGGCCCCGCCATCAGCGCCTCGGTGGCGCCGCCGGCCGTCGCCAGCACCGGCAGGCCGCAGGCGCGCGCTTCCAGCACCGGCAGGCAGAAGCCTTCGCCGCGGTACGGATGCAGCAGCACATCGCACGCGGTGTAGACCGAGGCCAGCTCGGCGCGCGTCAGTTCGCGATCGATCACCAGCACCGGCGGCGCGCCCGGCGTGTTGCGCACGCGCTCGAGCAGTTCGCCGAGGTGGAACCGGCCGTAGTGGGCGTCGTGGCCGACGGTCTTCACGACCAGGCAGAAGTCCGGGTTCTGCTGCCAGGCGGCGAGCACCGCACGCAGCCACACGTCGAAGCCCTTGCGCCAGATCAGGCCGCCGCAGAACAGCACCGCGGGGCGCCGCTGCTTCCACGCGACGATCGCCGGATCGGGAACGGCCTGCTCGTGCATCGCCGCATCGACCCCGTGCGGGATCACCTTCATGCCGTGCATCGGCCGGCCCGCGGCAGCGAGCGTGCGGTGCACGTGCTCGCTGTGCACGACGACCGTGTCGGCATCCTGCGTCACGTGCGGCGTCAACTCGAGCGGCAGCGAACCGTACTCCTGGTCGATGCGCAGCGCCCAGCTACGGCAGGTCGGCCGATCGGCGCGCACCGGCCAGCCGGACGACAACCACAGGTCGACGGTGCCGGGATCGCGCACCAGCAGCGGTTCGAGTTCGGGCGCGCGCGCGCGCAGCGTCGCCAGGTCCGAACGGAACGGCCCGTCGGTGACGAGACGGAGATCGACGCGGCCGCGCCGCAGCAGTGCTGCGGCAGTGGCCAGGGACAGTTCGGCGCTCGACGAGGTCTCGAGGAACGGCGCCTGCAGCACCACCGTCGGCCGGTCGCCGCGCACGGAGACCACCGGCGGCGGCGGCACGGTCGGCCGCGCGCGGGTCAGTTCCTCGACCACGTGGATGCGCGCACGCCGGCCGAGCCCACCGGCCTGCGCAGCGTCGCCCATCGCCTGCTTGATCGCGGCCAGCAGTGCCGCCGGGTGCGGCGCGAAGTGCGCGGGCTCGACCGCTTCGTCGGCGACGTTGCGGCCACCGATCGGCAGGCAGATGCCGGGACTCGTCAGCAGCGAGACGGTCGCGGCGAACCGCGAAATGCACACCGGCCGGCCCGAAGCCAGCGCCAGCACGAGTTCGCGGCCGCCCTGATAGCGGCGGTATGGCAGCACGATCGCCACGGCATCGCGCGCGTGCGCGGGCTCGAACGGCGAGACGACGAGTTCGGCGGCGGCGGCGTGCTCGCCGAGCCGTTCGCGCAGCGACTGCACGGTCGACGCGGCGGCATTCGGCAGCACGAGGCGCAGGCGCGGCCCGTGGCCGGCGAAGCGCTGGCGCCAGATGGTGACCAGGAGATCGAGCCCCGAGGCGAAGTCGCCACCGCCGACGCCGACCAGCACGCCGTCGTCACAGCGCGGCGGCAGGGTCAGCCAGTGCGCCAGTTCGCGCTCGTCGAGCGCATGCGGTGGATGCTCGCAACCCGACCAACGCAGCTCGGCGCGCAGCCGCTCGAGCAGATCGGGAGCGGTCGCGCCTTCTCGCACGGGCAGCACCGCCGCGGCCTTCGGCCACGCGAGGCCCGCGGTGCGCAGCGCATCGGCGCGGGCCGCAGCCGGCGCGAACACCAGCACCGGCGCCGTCGCCGCGACGGCTTCGCCAGCGGCGCGCAGCAGCAGGTCGATCTCGGCCGGCGGCAGGCGCGTGCCGACGCGCAGGTCGCGCACCCCGTCGGTGAGCGGAACTTCGCGTTCGTCGGCCCCCGGCTCGCGTGGCTGCACCGCCGCCAACGACAGGGCGCAGCGGATGCCGCTGCCGAGCGCCAGACGCAGGAAACTGCGCAGCAGGCTGGCAGGGAGGTCGTCGCCGAAGGGATCGCCGTGGATGCGCACCTGGTTCATGCGGCCGTCTCATCGGCAGTTCGCGCGCATTGCTGAAACGCACGACACGCTGTGGCAAGGCACGACAGCATTGGCCAAGATCGGGCCGATGCCCGTGCCGCTGATGTCGCACCCCGATCGCGCTGCGACGACGCTGGCGAACCTGCCCGAATGTGCCGCGTCACGCCCCGGCACCGCGTTCGCGCCGCCGGGCCCCGGCGCCAACGACTGCCGCATCGACCTGAAGCTGCTGCAATGGCGCGCCCTGGCCGCCGCGGAGCATTCGGAACGTGCGCGCGAACACCTGGCGGCAGTGGCCGCGACCGTCCACCCGGACCTGTGGGCCGGCACCGTGCAGGATGGCGTCGCGCGCGGCTTCGCGGCCCGGCTCGAGGAAGCGATCGCGCTGGCGCCGGCGCTGCCAGCCGCGGCCCCGCTGACGAACCCGCGCGTCACCGAGGGCAAGGAGCTGCGCCGACGCAAGGACGTGCTGATCGCCAGCGGCGGTTCGCGCGTGCGCTTCACCCGCAAGGAAGGGCTGCTGTTCGTCGAACGCGAAGGTGGCCTGCACGCCAGCAATTGCCTGCGTTTCGAGGCGCGCAGCGACCACGGCACGCTCGACGGCTTCGCCGGCGCGACGGACGAACGCGCGCGCCTGTTCTCGGCGCAGTTCCTGCAACCGCGCCGCTACCTCGAGGCCGCCGACGGCACCGAACTGACCCTCGCCGGCCGCATCGGCCGCGGCCCGATCGGCTGGGACTGCGAACTCCGCCTCGCCGCGCGCGCCAGCTGGCCGACCGTGCGGCTGACGCTGCGCCTGGACCAGCGCATCAGCGGCTGGCGCCTGCGCGCGCGCTTCCTCGGGCTGCCGCTGGCCGCCGTCGCGCACGAGTGCACGCCGGTGCACGAGGTCGTCGAGAACGACGCCGGTGGCTTCGTCGCCTTCACGCTGGTGCGCGCGTGCCCGCGGCTGCTGGTCGACGGCGCGCCGCTCGATGTGCCCGGCGCCGACTGCCGCGGCCCGCTGCAGCACACGTTCCACCTGGGCCTGCAGGGCGCTGGCCTCGACACACCTGCGCGGCACAGCTAGGTTGGCCCGGCTCCCCACCTCGCGCACCGCTCCGTGTACGAACTGCTCTGGCTGGCCTGCGGCATCGCCGTCACCCTGGTCGCCGTGCGGCTGTTGCCGCGCCGACCGGGCACGCTCGCGGACGCCCTGCCCCCTGTATCGCCGGAGCCCGTGCCGCTGGCGCCGCCGTCGGTGCCGGTCGACACGCGCCAACTGGTGTGCACGCTCGCCGAAGAGGTCGCCAACCTCGCGTCCGGCGTCGAAGGCCGCGCCCACCTGCTGGTCGAGGCCGCGGTCGATCGCCAGCAGCTGCCCGCGGCGGCCGAGGCGCTGCTGACCGAAGTGCAGCGGCTGCGCACTCTGCACGGCAAGCTGCTGGCCTTCGGCCACGCGCGCGCCATCGAACCCGGCGCGACCGCCTTCGACGAACTGCTGCCGAGCCTGGTCGGCGACCTGGAGGCGATGCAGCTCGGGCTCGAACTGCACCGCGAAGGCGCGAGCCAGCTGCCGCCGATCGCCGCCGGACCGACCACGGTGCGCGACGCGCTGCTGTTCCTGTTCGCGGCGATGCTGCGCGTCGAACGCGGGGCCACGCACCTGGCGATCGCCACGGAGCCGTGCCTGCTCGGCGAAACCACGGCGGTGCAGATCCAACTGGCGCTCGAGTGGCGCACCGAGGCACTGCCACAGCCCGGCAACCTGGCGACGGATGCCAGCTATGCGCTCGAGGTCGAAGCCGCGCAGCACCTGATCCACGCGCACGGCGGCAAGCTGCGGCTGGCGCACCTGCCCGGCCGTTCGGTGCGCGCAATCGTGCTATGGCCGGCGGCGCGCTCCGGCCAAGGCAACACACCGGCGGGTCCGGGGCCGCAGACGCCGATCCACCGCTACGGCGGCGCGCTCGTGCTCGAATCGGACCCCGCGGTGCGCGCGATGCTGGGCCGCGAACTGAAGGCCACCGGCCGCGCGGTGTTCGCCTGCGCCGATGGCGCCGCCGCGCGCTCGTTCCTCGAAGCGACGCCGGATCGCTTCGAACTGCTGATCCTCGACCATCCCGATCGGCTCGACAGTGGCGACGCGTTGGGCGCGACGATCCGCGCCGTCGCACCCGACCTGAAGATCTTCGTGCTGACGGCGAGCCCGGCGACGCCATCGGCGGCGTGGCCGCGACTGCACCACATCCAGAAGCCGTTCGGCGTGCATGAACTGCGCACTGCGCTCGCCTCGGTCCTGGCCGCCGGATAGGGTGCGACGCCCTTTTCGCGGAGAACGCCCCCTGACTCGCAAGAACAACCGACTGCCGGACCAGACGCGTCCGATCCAGTTCACCCGCTCCTACACCGATCTGCCCGGCTCCGTGCTCGCCGAATGCGGCAAGACCAAGGTGCTGTGCACGGTCAGCGTTCAGGACCAGGTGCCGCAGTGGATGTACAACCGGCACCAGGGTGGCTGGCTGACGGCGGAGTATGCGATGCTGCCCGGCGCGGGCCAACCCCGGAAGCCGCGCGATGGCCGCACCGGCCGCCCGCTCGACGGCCGCAGCTTCGAGATCCAGCGCCTGATCGGCCGTGCGATGCGCTGCGCGCTCGACCTGTCGGTGATGCCCGAAGTGACGCTGTGGATCGACTGCGACGTGATCTCCGCCGACGGTGGCACGCGCACCACTTCGATCAACGGCGCGATCGTCGCGATGTACGACGCACTGCTGTGGATGGAGGAACAGAAGCAGCTGCCGAAGTGGCCGCTGCGCGGCCTCGTGTCGGCGGTGTCGGTGGGACTGGTCAACGGCACGCCGATGATCGACCTCGACTACCAGGAGGACAGCTCGGCCGAGGTGGACCTCAGCGTCGTCTGCGCGGCCGACGGCCGGCTGATCGAGATCGGCGGCGGCGCCGAGAAGAAGCCGTTCGCGGTCGACCAGTTCCAACAGATGCTGACCCTCGCCCAGAGCGGCTGCGCCGCGATCCGCGAGCTGCAGAAGAAGACACTGGGTCTCGGCGCAGGCAACTCGTGAGCACCGTTCTCTGGCTGGCGTCGAACAACAAGAAGAAGGTCGCCGAGCTGCAGCGCATGCTGGCGCCGCTCGACTGCGAGATCCGCACGCCGGACCAGCTGAAGGAGCCGTTCGAACCGGTCGAGGACCAGCCGGACTTCGCGGGCAACGCGCGCAAGAAGGCGGTGATGCTGGCGAAGCTCGCGCGCGGGCTGGCGCTCGGTGACGACAGCGGGCTGTGCGTCGACGTGCTCGGCGGCCGCCCCGGCGTGCTGTCGGCGCGCTACGGCGGCCCCGAGCTCGACGACCGCGGCCGCATGATGCGGCTGCTCGAATCGCTGCGCGCGGTGCCGCCCGGCCAGCGCAACGCGCACTTCACCTGCCACCTGTGCCTGTGCGGCGCCGACGGCAAGGTGCTGACGACGGTCGAGGAACGCTGCGAAGGCACGCTGCTCGAGCAGCCGTCCGGCGAAGGCGGCTTCGGCTACGACCCGATCTTCGTGCCGCGCGAGTACGGCACCGACCCGACGCGCTCGTTCGCCAACCTCGACGCCGCCAACAAGGATCGCGTCAGCCACCGCGGCAAGGCGTTGCGCGCCCTGGTGGCGCGGCTGCCGAAGGTGCTGCGCGGCTGAGCGCCGGATTTACTCAGTGTCCTGAGCAAACCGGCTGCGGTCAGGAACTCGCCGCGCGCGCCCGCATGCCCGACAGGCCAAGCACGTAGACGGCGAGCGCCACCCAGAACACGTTCGAGAAGCCGATCGCCATGCTCAGCACGATGCAGAAGATCGAGCCGAACACGGAGAAGAACGCGTTCACGGCCCAGCCCCACGGCACGAGGTGCGGCGCCTGCTCCTGAACGATGCGCATGCCCGACGGGAACGGCATGCCGAGCACGAGGCCGGTCGGCACCAGCAGTGCGATGACGACGCCCATGCGCGCGAGCAGCGGCAGGCCCAGCAGCTGCGGCAGCAGCCAGTTCACGGCGGCGACGTCGAGCGCCACCACGGCGATGATGCCGACCAGGATCAGACGCAGATGGCGCTGCTGCACCACCGCGATGCGGCCGGCGAGCAGCGAGCCGGTGCCCGCCGACGCCAGCAGGCTCGTCAGCACCACCGACAGCGCGTAGGTCGGGTGGCCGAGGAAGATCACCAGCTTCTGCATCAGCGCGATCTCGATCAGCATGAAGCCCAAGCCCAGCGCCGCGAAGTAGCCGAAGATGCCGACCACGCCCGGCGTGCGCAGGCCCGTGCGCGCCAGCTTGCGCAGCGGCAGGAAGATCAGCACCGCGGCGAGCAGCAGGATCTGCAGCATCGAGCCGAGCAGCACCAGGTGGCCGACCGGGAAGTCGGTGTGGTAGTTGAACAGCGCGTCGCCGCCCTGCCGTTCCTTGCCGGCACCGAACAGGCTCGACCACCGGTAGTAGTTGAAGAAGAACGGCGCGTCGTCGGTCGAGGCCGAGACGTCGTACGGGTAGTCGGTGAGGAAGCGCTGGCGCTCGGCGTCGTCGCCGCGCAGCAGCTTGGTGAAGTCGGCGCTGGTGCGCGCCAGGTAGGCCGACTGCGACTGCAGCGTCGGCTTGATGTTCTGCAGCAGCTGCAGCGCCGCGGGCGCCGCCGCCGGCGTACGCAGCGCGGCAGGCAACATCGCCTCGGCGATCGCTTCCCCCTGCGCCACGTTCGGCGCGATCAGCATCACGCCATCGACCGCCGCGTCGGCCTGCTCGGGCGGCAGCCCGGGCAGCGCCGCGACCATCGGTGCGATCTGCGGCCGCAGCGCCGCGAACCAGGTCGACTCCGGCTCGATGACGCCGCCCAGCGGCCGCAGCGGATCGAACACCAGGCCGACGAAGCCCTCGACCTGCGCGAAGGTGCGCAGCGCCGCGATCTCCGCCGCGGTGAAGGCGCCCTTCTTGACCATCGTCGACGCCCAGCCAAGGCCCTGGAACACGCACACCTGCGCGGCCGGGTCGGCGATGCCGAGTTCGCGCAGCGCGGTGGTCGCGATGTTGGCGAGGCGCAGCGTCTCGCGCGACTGCTTCGGCGCGTTCTCGATGAAGCGCGACCACGTGACGATGCCGCCGTCGTTGAGGTGCGCGTAGAAGTCGCGCACCGCGCCGGTCGTGTACAGGTAGCTCTCGGACAGCGTGTAGGCGCCGGTGCTCAGCGCGGTGTACGAGTCGACGCCGCTCATCTGGATGACGTCGTACATCGTGTCGTGCGAACGCAGCCAGGCGCGCCCCTCGCTGTTGACGAGGTCGATGCGGTCGGCGAACTGCCCCGGATCGTCGAACAGCCCGCCCAGGTAGTCGCGGTAGCGCACCGTGACCATGTCGATCATCGCGGTGTTCAGCTCGACCGCGGTCACGTGCGAAGCGCCGTTCGCCAGCGCCACCATGACGTCGACACCGCCGCCGACGCCGATGACCATGACCTTCTGGTCCTTGCGCGCGCTGGCGCGGTGCACGACGTAGGCGGTGGCCGCCTGCGTGTCGTCGAGGAACGCGAAGCTGCCGAGGTTCGCCGCGTCCTTGTAGAGCATCGTCGGCGCGGTGCCGTCCTGGCCGACCGCGCGCGACTCGATCGGGCGCGCGTCCTTGCGCCCCATGTCGCCACCGATCATCGGCGCGGCGAACGGCAGGCTGGCCCCGACCTGCACTTCGGCGGTGGCGCTGTAGAGCTTCTGCAGGCGCCAGTCCTGCCCCTGCAGCTGGCCCGCTTCCGCCGCGCGCTGCAGCAACGTCTCGGCGACGACGGCTTCCTTGCCCGGCGCGTACGGCACGCGCCAGTCGATCCAGCCACCGGCGAAGCCACCGCCCAGCACCGCGGCGAGCGCCAGCCCCGGCACGGTGACCCTGCGCATGCCGCCCGGCAGCGCGCAGCCGAAGCAGAACGCCGCCAGCAGGCCGAAGCACCCGGCCAGCACCACGGTCGCGGTGCTGCCGCACCACTTCATCAGCAGCACGCTGAGGCCCGCACCGAGCGCGCTGCCGACGAGGTCGCCGCAGTACAGCCGGTTCACGTGCGCGACGTGCCGCGTCAGCGCGAGGCCGATGCCCAAGCCCCCGAGCAGGAACGGCACGAAGATGATCAGGTAGATGAAGAACAGCGCGGCGAAGTTCCGCTTGTCCTCCCACACCGCAAGGCTGTCGATCGGCACGCAGGTGGCCGCGCAGAACGCGAGCACGACGCCGATGCCGTAGGCGAGGCTGGTCCACACCAGCGCGCGCTTGGCCGCGTCCTCGCTCGCCCCGAGCCGCGTCGCGGTCAGCAGGCTGCCCGACGCACCGAAGCCGAGCAGGCCGATCGAGATCACCATGTAGGTGAAGTGGTGCCACATCATGATCGCGAAGACGCGAGTCAGCGCGATCTCGAACAGGATCACCGACAGCCCGAGGCAGAAGATGCCCGCGAGCGTCGATCGGGGTGTGCGTTGCATGGCTGGCGGAGGGGACGAAGGCGGAAGGGGCGGCGCGAACTCGAGGTCTCTCAGCCAGCGGCTTCCCCGGTCGCGAGGTCGCCATTGGCCAGTCCCTCGTTGCCGAGGTCCTCGCCTTCTGCAGCGGGCTCCGTCATCGACGTCGCGGCCGCTTCTGCTGCAGTCACACCGGCCGCGAGCGCTTCGTCCTTGCGGCGCTGCGCCTCTTCGTCGGCGGTGATGCCAGCCAGGATCTGGTCGGCCTCGACATCGTCCGCGCCCTTGTAGGCGAGGTGGATCTCGTCGAAGCACTTGTCCTGGAACGCGCGCAGGTATCCCTGCTTCATCATCTCGAGCAGCGCGATCAGGGTGCCGATCAGGCCGTAGCGGCCCTCGGTGCGGTCGAAGATCTCGGTGAAGCTGACCTCGCGGCGTTCCTTGAACGTGATCAGCAGGCGGCGCGTGTAGTAGCCGACGTCGCGCTTCTCGCGCTCGATCTGCATCGGCCCCTGCGAGCCGATCTCCTCGAGCAGCTTGGCGAACGCGCTGGTCAGGTCCCAGATGCCGATCTCGCCCATCTCGAGCAGATCGTCGTCGCCCTGCTCGACCAGGTGCGGCGGGTTGCTCAGCACCAGCGGGCTCTGCCGCGAACGGCGATCGGCGCGGCCATCGAGTTCGCGCGCGAGGTCGCGGTAGCGCTTGTAGTCGAGCAGGCGCTTGATGAGGTCGTCGCGCGGATCGAGCTCCTGTTCGATCTCGACGGTCTCGTTGGGCAGCAGCTCGCGCGACTTGATCTCCATCAGCGTGCTGGCCATCACGACGAAGTCGCCGATGTCGGCGAGGTCGAGCTGCTGCAGCACCTTCAGGTGCTTCAGGTAGTCCTCGAGGATGCGCGCGAGCGAGATCTCGTGGATGTCGACCTCGGACTGCCGCACGAGGTGCAGCAGCAGGTCCATCGGTCCGGAGAAGACCGGCAGCTCGACGCGGTAGCTCACGGCGCAGGAGGATAGCGACGTGCCGGGCGGAACGAAGGGGGCGCGCCAGGCCGATTGCTTATCTCAACATCTCAACCGCCGACGACCGCCTCGGCGGCATCCGAAACCACAGCACCGATGGCGTTGCCGGCCGCAGGATCGAGCACGAAGGCCTGGTTGTGGAAGTGCACACCGAGCAGTGCGGCCTGGTACGGGATCGGCAGGCTCCAGACCGCCTCGTTGCCCGCGCCCGTTAGCAGAGCCACGCCGTCGAGCGTCACGTGAGCCGCGCAGTTCGGCATGCCCAGGAAGGCAAGGCTTGCACCAGGAATCAGCTTGCTCCAGCCCATCGCGATCATGGCGACGGATGTCGGCAAGTTGTTGATGGAGACCTGCAGGGTTTCGCCGATTCTCGGTGTGTCGCGAGGGATCAGGCTCGATGGGGGCGAGGATCCAGCGCAGCCGCTAGCGAACGTCACGTACCGACTCTCACTGCCCACCAGTCCTATCAGTGTGTTATAGCCGGCGGCCACATGCAAGTATGAGACTCCGGACTGCAAGGTTGGTGGCGTGACGTACGACGAACCCGTTCCGCCGACGAATCCCCAGGCGACCGCATCCCCGTCGGACCGGCGCGCAATCAGGCAACTGCGCCCGCTAGCAACCTGGACGTAGCTGACACCTGGAGGCAACGTCGGCACGGTCGTCATCGACGGATCCGAGGAGCCCCAACACACGACCTGCCCATCGGAGCGCAGGGCGACGGCAATTTCATACCCACCATCCATCTGGATGTAGCGGACGCCGGGCGGGAGCGTTGGAACAGTGTTGACGAGACTGCCGGGGATACCAACGACCGTGATAGTGCCATCCGAACGCAATAGCATGGTCTGGAGGTCATTCGCAACAGCTTGCACGTACTGTTGGCCAGCAGGTGCGGCAGGAACGGTTGACTGCCCCCACGCGTTGGAGCCCCACCCTACCGCCGTTCCATTCGAACGCACGGCCACGACATGGTCCCGGCCAGCATCCACGGTTGCGTAGCTGACGCCCAATGGTGGGGAAGGAACATTTAGTTGGCCGGAACCATTGACAGCGCCCCACGCGACTGCGCTGCCATCGGTTCGCACCGCAACAGCAAAGTTGCTTCCGATTGAACACGATGAATAACCAACACCCATCGGCAGTGAAGGCGGCATCCACGGCGAGAATTGCTCGAATCCAAAAGGCATCATCTCCCCACCCGAGGACCATGCGTATCCACAACTTCCCCACCCCGCCACTTTGACCAGGCGCTCGTTTACCGGCGCCTTGGGCGCCACGCCTGCAAACCCCCCAAACATGCCCCAGCGAACAACGGCACCGTTGGACAACAGAGCCGTGACGCCCAAGACGTCTAGAGCCAAGCTGCTGTAGGTCATTCCTGAAGGCGTTTGCACAGGGTTGCACTGCCCCCCAGCATTGTTGCCCCACCCGACCCAACTGCCATCGCTGCGGCATGCCAGCGAGTACCGGTCACCCGCAATAACCCTGGAGTAGGTCATGCCCGGAGGCAACGCCGGCACATTGCACTGTCCTTCGGCATTGCCACCCCAGGCCACAATTTGGCCATCGGATCGCAAAGCAACCGCATGCTGAACGCCGCAGTCAACAGCGACGAACACTGTGCCTGCAGGAGCTAATGGTGGAGGGATCACACCGAAGCTTGGGTTGCCCCAGGCCGACAACGACCCATCGGACCTGATTGCAACGGTGACATCACTGCCTGCCGCAGCGGACACGTAAGTCAGCCCGCCAGTTAGCTGGGGCACATTCGCCTCTCCCCATCCATTTACTCCCCAAGCGATCAAGCCACCATTAGACAGCCTGGCCACGACGTGCCTAAAGCCAACGTCTATATCCACGACAGTTACGCCAGCAGGGACCGCCGGGATCGCGTACTGCGGCATTAAGGTGGTGTATCCACCCCACTGCCTGACCGAACCATCAGACATCAGCGCAACGGAGACTGGACCAGCTGCGATCTTTGTGATGGAGAGCCCCGCACCGGCTACAACTGGCGACCTGCAGACGTGATGAGCGTCCAGACCGTTTCCCACAACGACTCCGTCGCTTCGCAGAGCAAGAAACCGCCCTCCCAGCGCCGTCACTTGTACATAGGGAACAGTTTCACCAGCAGAGTCGGCGTAGTAGTCGCCCCATACGATGACTCGCCCCCCACCCTGGGGGAGCAAGCAAGTAGCAAAGGCAATGGCGACACCAAGCAATACAAGGCAGGCTCTGGCATCCAGAGCGATTGCTCCAAGACGGCGGCGAATCGAACCACTACCGCAAGGCGAGGGATGCGGTACCATCGATGGGCGCCACCGCTGGACCAACCCGTCGGCCCCGGAGCCGAACGACACACACCCAAGTGCCGTGATCATTAGTAGCTCACCATCAGAGCTGGGCTAGCGGCAAAGTCCCATCCTGGGTTACCACAAAATGAGGTACCTGGACTAGTAAACACAATCAGGCTCACAAACTGCAGGGAGAATTGCGCTGGGCCAGCGGGTAGACCGGGCCACAACAACTGACGAAAGCTCCCGGCCGGCAGAAACCAAGGCAGCCAGACGCTCGCCTGACCGTTTCCCCAGAGATCTAGCCCAGGCGCGTCGGGGCTAGACAAGGGAGCATTGCCTGGCAGCCCAACCTGCAAGAAGCCCAGCGATATAACACCTACGGGCGGCCTGTCAACCAACACTGATGCAGCGCTTCCCGCAGCCGGGACACCATCGAAATCGATGAACATGCGGCCCAAAGGAGTCGGGGAGGCCGGCGTCGCCAAGGTGTTGCCATACCAACGCAGGGCGCACTGCGGGGAAGTGCCACCGGAACTACCGGGCGCAAGCGCCCACCCAAGCGAACAGACCAACCCGTCCGTCCTGCAAACACCATTAGGCAGAAGACTCACAAGCGATCGGACAGCATCCGTGTTGGCTAAAGATGTTGCCTCTGCCACCCTTCTTTGCAAGGCATTGCCAGCGCTGGGATACTCCATCGTCAAGGCGGCCACAGGATAGTGAGACGACCCGACTACTGTGACCAAGCCGCGCGAATCGACAGCTACACCGCCACCAGCCGGCTCCCCCAACCACGCAGAGCTATTGGCAAACGACCCTTGAGTCAGCGCCTCGCCGAACGAGGTTGTCGCGGCCCCTGGAGCGTCAACTCTTTGCACCGTGGGCAACCCCACCTCGTCAATCTCATACTGCATGACGCGCGTAAGATGGGCGATAGGGCCACTTGATTGCTCTCTGAAGAAGTTACCGACAACAATACGCGAGGGAGAAGCATACCAACCCGCCTGGTGGCTACGCCTTGACCAACCCACAATCGCAACGTGGTCGAGGTACTCGTTCCAGGCACTGATCCCAACCGCGCCAGCAGCATAGGAAGGAATTCCCGGCTTCGCAGGGCAGAGCCCCAGATGCGACGCCCATGTTGTATTACATGCAATATCACACAAAGCTACGAAGCCATCCGCCACACCAGCCAGGGCCGCGACAGGATTTCCACCAACCCCAAAGCCTGGATCGTCGGTCGAACCCACCACGTATATCTGATCGTCGTGCCAAATTACGTCACGGGCAAATGTAGTGTAGACAGGATCACCGAGCGGGGCGGAACCCAACACAACTAGCGGGTTGCCAGCAACCCCAGAATCTTGCAGCGTCATGACAACCCCCGTCTTCCAGTTGCTCTGCCACTGCAGCACATGCCCACCGTAAGACTGAAAGAGGAATGGGAAGCTCAGCCCTGCCGCCTGCGTCTCATTAGAGGCTGACCCAACAACACAGATGATATCAGGGGCCCCAGGGGCAAGGGACAACCCAAAGAGACCGTCATTCCCGCGGCCACCGACAATTGCGTGAAATTTGCGATCCACCGGCCCTTGCGCTCTCGCGTAGGGTGTGTGGGCAACACTCATTCGGCCCACGATACCATCCCACCGAAGTGTAGGAACGCAGTTCACATGAGGTGGTGGAGGCTGACCAGTACACGCGACGGCGTTGTGCACATTTCCGGCACTCTGCCCAGGACCGAGCGGGTCGAACCAATCCAGAGGGCTCATTGTCGATGTCGTCAGCGGGTTGCCATCGTGAAAATCGCCATTCATAGAGGCCCCGCAATACGTAATCACGTCGTCCGACCCCACACGTTGCACCACCAAGTCGGCGATCACCGTGTGCGCACCTAGGTCTTCTCCGTAGAACTGGTAAGACCACAAGAGCTCACCGGTGCCATCATACATCGCGACAAACCCTGACGCCGCGGTCCCGGTGCTCCAGCCACCCCGAGATGGGGTCAAGGACCTGGGGAGCTCCCCGTCCCAAGTTTCTCCGCATATGGCAATGCGCGTGTTCACGCTGTCTGGTGCGCCACTCGCGTTCTTTGCAGGCCAGACGGAGATAGCTCGCGCATAGGTGTTTGGGAGAACCCCGCCAGACAGGGCGGAACTACCCCCAAAGAAGAAAGCTTGCCAAGCTATCCCGTCGACAATCGTTGGGTCGGCCACCTGCAGCACCACCACCTGCTTGTTGTTCGCAGAGGTCACTGGCCAAAGCGACCCCGAATCAACATCTGGGTCGACCATCCCGTCTCGCCCCGAGAACTGGGAGTAGGCCGCCGAAGTGCCGATACCCCTACTAATTGTTGTCGTGCCCACAGAGTAGGTTCGACCATCCCCTGGCGTCTTCGTGTCCGCCCAACAATCAGACTGAATCCCGTTCATGAGGGAGAAGTCGTGCGTAGAGAACGGAATTTGCTGCGCAGTAGATGGCGGTTGCTGCGCGGCTGCGGACTCAGGCAAGAGCATGCAGCAGCACAGAACAGCGGGCGACAACATAGAGGTTACGGCAAGCATGGTAACACTGATTGTAGCTGAGGCCTTCTGCAAACTAATTGAGACCATATCTACCAAATGGGTCTGGTCAACCCCTCGCCTGCAGCGAAGCGACGTCGTTGCCGAGCCGCGCCTGCGCGAACGTTATCGCCGCATGGACGTCGCGCAGTTCCGGTTCGAGCCGCAGCGCCGCCTCGAGATCGCGCTGCGCTTTCGCCAGTTCGTCGAGCGTCGCGTAGAGCTGGCCGCGCGCCAGCCACGCGCGCGCATCACGCGGCGCCGCATGCACGCGCGCCGTCAATCCGGCGAGGCGACCTTCGGGGTCATGGGCGTCCGCGGGCGCGAACGCCAGCAACGCGGCGAGCAATGGGCGGAGCATGGACGAGGCAGCAAATG
Source organism: Candidatus Kuenenia stuttgartensis (assembly GCA_945861365.1). Lineage (GTDB taxonomy): Bacteria > Planctomycetota > UBA1135 > UBA1135 > UBA2386 > UBA2386. The sequence continues at coordinate 2,144 of CAMAUH010000017.1, read as the reverse complement.
GTAGCTCACGGCGAAGCCGTGCCGATCCCGGCCGGCACGTGCGGTCAGTACTCGTTGCGGATGCGGACGCCATTGCTGGCATCGAGCGGTAGCGCCGGCAGTTGCCCGACGCCCAATGCGAAGGCCTGCAGCCAGGCGACGAGCCCACTCGCCGCCGGCACGCCGATCGCCAGCGACGACGCACCCGCCCCGTTGAACGCGAACGACGCGGTCACGTCCAGCGACGTCAGCAGCGTGCAGGTCGCCCACGGTGCCGGCAGGGTCACCGCGACCTGTTGCGCGCCGAGCGCCAGCACGCCGATCGCATTCGGCGAAGCCCCGCTGAACGCGAGGTTGGCGATGTGGCTGCCGTTGCTCTGCGGCACGAGGCCGCCGGTGAATGCCAATGTCTGGCACGCGGCGCCATACGACTGCAGCGATGCAGTGAGCGTGAGCCCGAGCTGGTCGAACAGCGCCTGGCCCATCTGCGCGCCAGCGAGCCGGTAATCGGCCTCCGTGTTCCATGTCACGGTGTCCGGCCCGCGGCCGTAGGTACCCTCGAACGTGATCGCCATCACCGGCTGCTGCAGCCCTGGCGCGTTCAACCAGCCATTCTGCGCGGTCCAGCGATCGTGGCACATCGACTCGACGAACGGCCGCGACGTCAGCGCACTGGCCTGCGTCGTGCCGAGGTTGACGAACGGACTGCGCGCCTTGAAGCGCACGATCCACTGCCCCTCGACCGCGTTGACCACCGGGATCACACCGGTGTTGTTCGACACCGCGTTCCAGCTGGCGTTGGCGGTGTGCTGGAAGTGGAACGGGTAGTTCACACCGTGCGAACTGTGCATGTTGAGCAACACCACGATCGGGTTGCTGCCGGGACTCGCGGCCGTGCCCATGTAGCCCTCGATCGCGGCCCGCAACGCGACGATCTCCGGCTGCGTGCTCGCGTAGGGCGAACTCCACTGGTTCTCGAGGTTGACCGAGTTCGCGGTCGTGCGGTAGTTGCCGAGGAACACGCCGTCGGGGTTCACCATCGGGCACAGTTCGATCAGCGCCTGGTCGAGCAGCACTTCAGCGAACGGATCGCCGGACAGCAGCCACTCGACGAACCCTTCGACCGTGAAGTAGCTGGTCGTCTCCGACGGGTGGATGCCGGCGTGGATCCAGATGCGCTTCTTGCCGGCGTCGGGCACGGTCTGGTCGGTGAGTTCGACCTTGTGGATCGGGCGGCCCTGCACCGAGTTGCCGAGGCTCGTGATGCTGCGCACCTTCGGGTTGCCGGCCAGCGTCGCGAGCCACGCATCCTTGCGCGACACCGAGTACGGGAAGTACTTGGCGATGCGGATCGCGGTGACGCCGGCAGGCACCGTCAACGTGAAGCGGTGCTGCGTCGTGCCGACCAGCGTCGGCAGCGATGCGAGTGGCATGCGCGTGTACGAGCCGAACGTGGTGCCGTTCGTCGATTGCGCCCACACCGGCAGGATGATGTCGGTGTAGCCCGCGTTGGTGACCGAGATCTGCAGCGTGGTGCCGGCCGGATTCAGGTTCCCGACCTGGCAGTGCCACGCGCGGCGGAACGACGTGCCGAGCGCTGAGTTCGCATTGTCGTCCTCCATCACCAGCGTCAGGTTCCAGTTCGCGGTGGTGCCGGCGGCGACGGTCGCCGAGCGCAGGCGCATCGTCTCCTGGCTCCACGTGACGACCGGCGTCTGCGCCGTACAGAGGACGGCGAACGAGGCGAACGCGACGGCGGTGGCGAAGCAGCGCATGGGGCCGCACAGGCTGGCCCATGGTGGAGCAGGCGTCAATCCGCGAGCAGGCTCGCGACCTCGGCAGCGCAGCCCCAGGCCAGCGTGTAGCCGCTGCCGCCGTGGCCATAGTCGTGCACGAGGCGCCCGCGCGGATGCGCTTGCCGCTCGACGCGCACGCTGCTGCGGTACGGCCGCAGGCCGACCTTCACCTGCCGGATCGCGGCCCCGCGCAGTCCGGGGCACCGCGCGGCGATGCCGGCCACGATCGCGGCGGTGTCGTCGGCATCGGCTTCGACCCGGCGGTCGCCGCGCTGCGCCGTGCCGCCCAGCACGACCGCGTCGCCGCGCGGGATCACGTAGAACGGGCGGCTCGCGGTGTCGTCGATCAGCGCCTCGAGCGGCCCGGCC
>CAMAUH010000016.1 GCA_945861365.1 Candidatus Kuenenia stuttgartensis | reverse complement strand
ACCGCCTGGAGGCCCCCGCCGACCTGCGCCGCGCGACGCTGCTACAACTCGGCACGCGCCCGACCGCGTTCCACGACTGGCTGTCGGCGCACGGCGTCAACGACGTCGACGGCCGCCGCGGCCCGCGCTTCGAGCACCACCAGATGGCACTGCAGGCAGCGCTGGCCGGACTCGGCGTCGGGTTGCTGCCGACCTTCGTCTGCGAAGCGGACCTCGCCGCCGGCCGGCTCGTCGAGGCGTTCGCCGGCACCCGCATGCGCACCGGCAAGGGCTACTGGCTCGCCTATCCGGAACGGCGCGCCGACCTGCCGGCGCTGCAGGCGTTCCGCACCTGGCTGCTGGCCCAGCACGGGCACCCGGTCGACGAACCCGAGTAGCCACCGACCGGCAGGCGCACGAACATGAAGGTCCGACGCGCGAACTGGCGAGCGTGACTCGACCCACCGACGAGCTACCGCTCAGATGCGCACGCCATGAAGAGCGACGTGCGCGCCATACCACCAGCCCCGCGCCGCATCCGGCTGCGGCCGCTGTTCGCGCACCGTTGGCCGCTGCTGGCGCTCGGCTGCCCGCTGGTCGTGATGGGCGCGCTGCTGGCGTGGGCGATGTTCCTGCAGTCGGGCGGCAAGTTCTCGCTCGGACCGTCGCTCGACGCCGGGCCGACGCGGTCGCTGCCGGGCAAGGTGCTGCAGAGCGAAGGCCCCCGCGAGTTCGACGGCATCGCGTGGGACGACGTGCGCTACGAGTTCTTCTGGCCGAGCGACGCCGATCCGCAGCGCTCTCGCCTCTTCGGCGGCTGCTTCCTGCGCCGCGGCAGCGCGCAGGCCGGTGACGCCGTGACGGTGCAAGCCCTGGTCGCCGACCCGAACGTGAACCGCATCGCCGGCGGCGTGCTGCACATCGACCGCGACTGGCTGCATGCGCGCTTCTGGGCGCAGGTGATGATCGTGCCGGGCGCCTTGCTGCTGCTCGGCTGGCTCGCCGGCGCGTTCCAGCTGCGGCGCGTGCTGGTCTACGGCGACGTCTCGATCGGCACCGTGCATCGCGTGCGGCCGGTGCGGTTCGTGCTGCCGCAGATGCTCGCCGTCGACTGCACCTTCCGCGACCATCGCGCGATCGCGCGGCACACGCGGCACTGGGTCCGCGCCCGCGGCGCCCTCGGCCAGCGCCTCACCGCCGACCGCAACGGCGAGTACGAAGCACTGCCGGTGCTGTTCGACCGGCAACTGCCGCAATGGAGCCGCCTGCTGGTCGTCGACGACTTCCTGCCAGCACCTACCCCGTTCCCGGCCGCGACGTGAGCGAAGAACTCACGGTCGAGAGCCTGCTCGGACCCGGTGGCCCGATCGCGCGCCGTCTGCCGGACTTCGAGATCCGTCCGCAGCAGGTGCAGATGGCCACCGCCGTCGAACGGGCCCTGAACGACAAGCGGCACCTGATCGCCGAGGCCGGCACCGGCACCGGCAAGTCGTTCGCGTACCTGCTGCCCGCGGCGGCCTACGCCGATCGCCACCAGGGCGAGGGCCCGGTCGTGGTGTCGACGCGCACCATCGCGCTGCAGGAGCAGCTCGAGCACAAGGACCTGCCGTTCCTGCACGCGGTGCTGCCGTTCGAGTGGTCGTCGGTGACGGCGATCGGCCGCAACAACTACATCTGCCTGCGCCGCATGCACGGTGCTGGCCGCGAGCAGAGCCTGTTCGAGGATCCCGAGCGCCGCGACCAGCTCGGCCGCATCGTGCAGTGGTCGGCGACGACGAAGGATGGCACCAGGCAGGACCTGCCGTTCCCGCCGCTGCCGGAGGTGTGGGAAGAGGTGCAGGCCGAGCACGGCAACTGCCTCAACCGCGCCTGCAAGCACTTCGACCACTGCCACTGGCAGCGCGCGCGGCGGCGCATGCAGTCGGCGCAGGTGCTCGTGGTCAACCACGCGCTGTACTTCGCCGACCTGGCGCTGCGCATCGCCGGCGCCAGCTACCTGCCCGCGCACCGCGTCGTCATCTTCGACGAGGCGCACCACCTCGAACGCACCGCCACCGAGAGCCTCGGCTTGCGCGTCAGCCGCGCGACGGTCGGCTGGCATCTGAAGCGGCTGCACGGCCGCCGCAGCGACCGCAGCCTGCTGGCGCGGCACACCACGCAGACGGCGCTGATGCTGTGGGAAGAGGCGCACCAGCACAACGAAGCGTTCTTCGGGCAACTGGAGGAGACGCTGCGCACGCACGGCAAGGGCGAAGGTGCCCCGCTGCGCGACCAGGTGCTCGACGAACCGCTGTCGCCGGTGTTGCGCGCGCTCAGCACCGAGATCGCCAACGCGGCGATCCGCATCGAAGAGGTCGACGTGCGCATGGAACTGCAGTCGCGCGCCAACGGGCTCGATTCGCTGTGTGCGGTGCTGCGCGCGCTGTGCACGCCCAACCCCGACGCGCCGAGCCCGCTGGTGCGCTGGCTCGAACCGTCGCGGCACGGGCCGCTGTTGTGTGGCGCGCCGCTCGACGTGTCGGCGACGCTGCGGCAGCACCTGTTCGGCCAGGGCCCCACCACCGTGCTGACCTCCGCGACGCTCGGCACCGGCGACGACGCCCGCTTCGGCTGGCTGCGGCGCCAGCTCGGACTCGACGAGGCCGACACGCTGAAGGTCGGCTCGCCGTTCGACTACGACCGCGCGGTGACGATGGTGATGCCGGAAGCGATGCCGGATCCGGCCAACGACAGCAACGCGTTCCAGCAAGCGGTGGTCGAACAGACGCTGCAGCACGTGCTCGACAACGGCGGCCGCGCGCTGGTGCTGTGCACGTCGTGGCAGTTCGTGCGCTCGGTCGGCGCCGCGCTGCGCCGCCCGCTCGCCGACGCGGGCATCGAACTGCTGGTGCAGGGTGAAGCACCGCTGGTGCGGCTGCTCGAACGCAAACGCGCCGAACCGACCTCGGTGCTGATCGGCACCGACAGCCTGTGGGAAGGCATCGACCTGCGCGGCGACGCGCTGACGCTGCTGGTGATCACGCGCCTGCCGTTCCAGAGCCCCGGACATCCGCTGGTGCAGGCGCGCATGGAGCTGCTGCGCTCGCAGGGCCGCGACCCGTTCGGCGACCACTCGCTGCCCGAAGCGATCCTGAAGTTCCGCCAGGGCTTCGGCCGGCTGATCCGCGGCAGCCAGGATCGCGGCAAGGTCGTCGTGCTGGACCCGCGCGTACGCACGAAGGGGTACGGGCGGCGGTTCCTGCAGGCGCTGCCGTTCAGCGCAGGCTTCGATCCGACCGGGTGATCGCGACCACGCCGCGCCGACCAGCACCAGCACTTCGCCGAGCCCCTGGCGCGCCGAACAGACCGCGGTGAAGCTGCCAGGCGACCGCACATCTCGTCCCCGCCGTACTCACCACGGCCCATTGCCCCATGCTGCATCGCACGCTCCTGCCCGTCGTGCTCTGGCTCCATGTGCCCGCGCTGCCAGGCCAATCGCCGGCGCTGGCGATGCCGTTCACGGACGTCAGCGCGGCCGCCGGCATCCTCGACAGCGGCATCTCCTTCGGCGCTGCCGCTGGCGACGCCAACGACGACGGCTGGGTCGACATCTTCACGGGCGGCCACTACCTGAGCCATCCGCATCTGTGGATCAACCGCCGCAACGGCACGTTCTCGGACGGCACCCACACCATGGTGCCGTACCCGAACGGCGACATGCACGGCGCGCAGTGGACCGACCTCGACAACGATGGCCGACAGGAACTGGTCTTGCTGCGCGGCGCCAACTACGGGCTGACGCCGACGCCGAAGTTCGCCTACCGGCGCTTCGGCAACCAGCTGACCGACATCGCGCCCCTGATCGGACTGGATCTGCCGCTGATGCGCGCCCGCACGCCGTTGGCGGTCGACATGGACGGCAACGGCCGGACCGACCTCTTCATGACGGCAGTGCTGCGGCTCGACGGCCTGTTCCCGAGCGGGCCCTACCTGCAGCAACCGGGCAACGTGTTCAGCAGCGGCTGGCCCACGCAACCGTTCCTGCTCGGCTCGGACTCGCAGTTCGGCGTGCTCGGCGACCTCGATGGCGATCGCCGCCTGGACCTGCTGCTGCAGGCCTTCCCGATCCGCGCCTTCCGCTTCGACGCCAACGGCTTCACCGACATCACGCCCGGACTCGGCTTGCCGCCGTCGATCACGCTGTACGACGCCGCCATCACCGACCTGAACGGCGATGGCGAGAACGAGATCTACCTGGCCCGCGCCCCGCTGGTGACGTCGTTCCACGCACCGAACCCGCAGGAACTGCTGTTCCACCCGATCCTGGCGCTGCAGGAACACGGCGTGCGGTTCCCGGTGCAGGGCAAACACCTCCTGACGGTGGGCCTCGGTCCGACGACCAGCTGGCCGCCCAACACGGTGTTCATCGGCGCGCACGGCTACAACCCGTCGAGCTTCGACTTCGTGCTCGACCCCAACGACCCGCGCAACGCCGGCGTGCCCCCGCACGTCCCAGGGCTCAGCTACGGCATCCGCATCGGCTGGGACCCGGCCACCGGCAGCTGGTCGATGGCCCTCAGCTCGCCGCTCTGGGCCGAGGCGATGCTGCGCGTGACCGCGACCGCGCCGATCGGCGCGCCCGTGGCCTTCGGCTGGAACCCCAATGCAGCGCTGGCGACGGACGTGCTGCTGGAGCGCACCGATTGCGGCGCCTACCAGGACCACAGTGCGATCTACGGCCTGCCCGCGGGCCTGCGCAGCCGCTCCGTGGTCGCCGGCGATTTCGACAACGACATGGACCAGGACCTGTACCTGGTCACCGCCACGACGAGCAACAACACGCCGAACGTCATGCTGCGGAACGACGGCCTGGGCAACTTCCAGGCGGTGCCGTGCGGTGCCGCAGTCGGCAGCACGCGCGGCATCGGCGACAGCGCCATCACGCTCGACTACGACCGCGACGGCGACCTCGACCTGTTCGTCGTCAACGGCGATGGCAGCGCCTACCACCAAGGACTGCCGAACCCGGCCTTCGCCGACGATGGCCCAGCACAGCTGCTGCGCAACGACAACAACAACGGCAACCACTGGCTGCAGCTGAAGCTGGTCGGCACGGCTTCGAACCGCGACGGCATCGGCGCCCGCATCGAGGTCACCGCCGGCGGCGTCGTGCAGGTCCGCGAACACGGCGGTGGCATGCACCGCTTCTCGCAGAACCACGGCATCCACTTCGGACTGGGCCAGAACACGACGGTCGCCCAGGTGCGAGTCCGCTGGCCGAACGGGAGCCAGAGCGTGCGCACCGCGGTAGCGGCCGACCAGCTGCTGACCATCACCCAGTGACGAGGGCGGCGCGGCGGATTCGCGGCGGAAGCGTCGACCCGCGACAGGCAGGCGGCAGGCCCTGGCCACTCAGGTATCGTAGTGATATCATTCCGATACCCAAGAACGCCATGAACAGCACTTCTCGTGAACTCGCCTACCCGAACCCCGGCAGCGGCCTCGGCCGACTGCTGCTCGCCATCCTGACGGTGCTCGCCAGCATCGGTGCCGTCGTCTTCGGCGGCATCCTGTGCGAACGACACCAGCCCGCGATCGGCGCACCGTTGATCGTCGCCGGCTGCCTCGGCGTCGGCTACGCCATCCTGCTGCTCTGCGGCCTCGTCGTCGTCGCCCCGAACCAGAGCAAGCTGGTCGTGCTGTTCGGTGCCTACAAGGGCACGCTGCGCGACGCCGGCTTCTTCTGGGTCAACCCGTTCGCCAGCCGCCGCAACGTCAGCCTGCGCGCGCACAACTTCAACAGCGACAAGCTGAAGGTGAACGACCTGCGCGGCAACCCGATCGAGATCGGCGCCGTCGTCGTGTGGCGCGTTCGCGACACCGCGCAGGCGGCGTTCGACGTCGAGAACTACGAGTCCTACGTGCAGCTGCAGACCGAATCGGCGATCCGCCACCTGGCATCGCTGCACCCGTACGACAGCCCGCACGACACCGAAGTGTCGCTGCGCGGTTCCGGCGAGGTCATCAACGGCGCGATGCAGAAGGAGCTGACCACGCGCCTGCAGATGGCCGGCATCGAAGTGCTGGAGGTCCGCCTGAGCCACCTCGCCTACGCACCCGAGATCGCCGGTGCGATGCTGCAGCGGCAGCAGGCCGAGGCGATCCTCGACGCCAGGAAGCGCATCGTCGACGGCGCCGTCGGCATGGTGCAGATGGCGCTGGAGCAGTTGCAGGCGCACGCGGTCGTGCAGCTCGACGAGGAGCGCAAGGCGCAGATGGTCAGCAACCTGCTGGTCGTGCTGTGCAGCGAACGCGGCACGCAGCCGGTCGTCAACGCGGGCACCCTCTACGGCTGAGCGATGTCCGACGAGGCGAAGAAGTTCCTGCTGCGCCTACCGCCGCGCGTTTTCGACGAACTGCGTCGGTGGGCCGAGCAGGACATGCGCAGCATCAACGGCCAGATCGAATGGCTGCTGCGGCAGGCGCTGCGCGAGCGCCTGGGCCAGGACCCCGGCGATGCCGCCGCGAGCAAGCCGAAGAAGCGCTGAAGCTCAGGCGCGGCCGTCGCCGCTCGGGAAGAAGCGCTTCAGGCTCAGCAGGTGCCGTTCGAACAGGTGCCAGCTGGCCAGACCGACCAGCCAGCTGGCACCGAGGCAGACGAGCCCGAACAGGCCAAGCAACAGCGTCGGCGCAAGGTGCGTGACCAGCCATTGCCGCAACCCTTCGGGCATCTCCGTCGCCCAATGGACCGCCAACCTCTCGATCACCAGGAAGTGCACGAGGTAGATGCAGTAGCTGTATCGGCCCAGCGAGCGCAGCCACGGCGACGACAGCGCGTTCGCCTCGAACCCACCCGCACGGGCCAGCACCAGGATGCCCGAAGCCAACCCGAGCGCGCCGACCAGCCCCCATCGCTGCATGGCTGGGTGATGCGGCAGAGAATCGCCCGTCACGCATGCAGTCCCGACCAACAGGCCAGCACCACCCGTGACTGCCAGCCAACCGAGCCACCGCGGCACCGGCGGCAACAGGGCGAGCAACGCGCCGACCGCCAGACCATCGAGACGACAGAAGGTCAGGAAGTAGGGCCTTGGAACCCCCAGTTCGACCCCGACGAAGCGCGCCACGATCGAGAAGGCCACCATCACCATGGCGATACGGACCAGACCGCGCCGCGAGGCCAGCAGGACGACGGTGGGCCACAGCAGATAGAACTGCTCCTCGATGGCGAGCGACCAGGTGATGTCGCGCGCGACGTCGACGTGCTGGTCGCCGCCGAACGCGAACCGGAAGTTCTGCAGGTAGAGAAGGTAGGACGTCTTCTCCCACGCGGTGGTCGGCGGCCGCTGCAACCACCAGAACAACAGCCCGAGCAGCACGTAGTAGAGCGGGAAGATGCGCAGGGCCCGCCGCGCGTAGAAGTTGCGGAAGTAGTGCGGGTCGCCCTTGCTGCGGACCAGGATGCCGGTGATCAGGAAGCCGCTGAGCACGAAGAACACGTCGACTCCGCACCAGCCCAGGCCGACCAACCGCACATAGGCACCATCCACGAGGAAGTGCGCGCCGGGCAGGGTGTTGCCCACGTACATCGCGTGCATCATCACGACCAGCAGCACGGCGAGGCCGCGCACGCCATCGAGGGCGCCGACGCGCGCGTGCGACTGCAGGTCGTGGCTCTGGGCTTGGTGCATGCGGCGCGAGGGCGGCGCAGCCTACGGCGCCCCCTGCCGCGGACAAGGCAGGCGCTTCAGGCCAGCGGCTCGTCGAAGCGCATCTCGCGCGGCTCGCAGGTCCGCGACGCCTGGTCGAACGCGACGCAGCGGTCGTGCGGCAGCGAGTAGACGTGCAGCGTGACCGTGGTGTCGCCGCCGACCGGCGCCGGGTTGCCGATGCGGTGGATCGCGCGCGCGCGGTCGACGGTGGCGACGGCCCCGACCGTGGTGATGACGCCGCTGCCGGTCGCTTCGAGCCCGACGTTGCCGACGCGCCCGTTGACGCTGCTCGCCACCGCCGCGTCGGGCAGCGCCGAGCCCGGCACGAGCCGGAACGTGTCTTCCGCGATCTGGCCGCGCACGAGCCGCACCCAACCACAGTTGCCGGAGTGGTTGTGGATCGGAGTACTCTGGCCCGGCGCCCACGTCAGCACCATCACGTCGAACAGCTTGCCGCGGTGCACGAGCCGCCGCGCGTAGCGGTCAGGGCGCGCACCGACGTAGCGCCGCAGTTCGGCATCGTCGAGCACGCCGTCGGCGACGATCTGCTGCACGGCCGGCACCGTGATGTCGGCCGCGGTCAGGCGTTCCAGGCGGTCGACGAGGGTCTGCAGGCCGAGGCGTTGCATGCGGGGATGGTGGCGACGGAGCCCGCGCGCGCCGAGGTGGCCGACGTGCGCAGGGTGGCGGTCGGGTTCACGCGCCGTACTGCTTCATCACCTTGTCGAGCCACGGCAGCAGCACGCGGATGCCGATGGCAACGAGACCGACGGCACCGGCGAGCACCAGGAAGAACTGCATCGGCTCCATGAGGCTCTGCACGCCGCCGAAGAAGCCCGACAGCTTGTTGCCGAACGCCGTCGCGCAGAACCAGCCGCCCATCATCAACCCGACGAAGCGCTTCGGGCTCAGCTTGGTGACCAGCGACAGGCCCATCGGCGACAGGCACAGCTCGCCGACCGTGACGACGCCGTAGGCGCCGATCAGCCACAGCGACGACACCTTCAGCGTGCCGTGCTGCGTCAACCAGCCGGCGACCGCCATCACCAGCATCGACGCCATCGTCAGCAGCAGCCCGTAGAAGATCTTGTGCGCGGTGCCGACGGTGCGGCCGCGGCGCGTCATCCACGCCCAGAACAGCACCAGCGGCGTCGTCAGCACGATCACCGAGATCGCGTTCGCGGCCTGGAACAGTTCGGGGCTGGTCACGCGCAGGAACTCGCCCGGCTGCAGCGACGGCGTGTTGGCGTCGGTCTGGCGGTAGACGTCGTCGTAGACCTTCTGGTCGACCAGCAGCACCGGCACGTCCTTGCCGGCGACCGTGCGCACGAACGCGATGCGCGCGATGCGCTCGGTGCCCTGCGCGACGTCGACGGCGACGGTCGGCACGCCGTGGCTGTCGCGCCCTTCCTTCACCGTCACCGCACCGGCCGGGTAGACGTTCGCGCCGCGGCGGTCGATCGCCTTCTCGGTCGAAGCCGGCACGCCATCGAGGCTGCCGGCGGTCGCGACCAGTTTCAGGCCGGGCTGCGCCTTCTGCAGCTCCTGCACGGCGGCGAGGTCGAGCCGCGACGTGCCGAACATGCGCGCGACGCGCGGCTCGACCACGACCAGCGTCTCGCGGCTCGGGCGCGGCACGTCGGCGGCGGCGTTGCGGAAGTAGCTCGGCAGCGCGTCCTGTGAGCCACCGAGCAGATCGAACGCGTTGGCGCTGTGGCGATCGGTGTCGGCTTCCGCCCACGTCGTCAGGGCCGTCGTGTTCAGGTGCAGGATCATGAAGAACGTGCCGCCAGCGACGTACACCGGCAGCAGCGCCAGCAGGCCGGGCTTCTCCTCGGCGTTCGCGGTCGTGCCGATGCGCACGAAGAACACGATCAACGGCAGCATGCCGCTCAGGAACCCGCACATCTGCGGCTTCACCGGCGAGTCCGGGAAGTAGGTCGCGGCGACCCAGTAGCCGAAGCCCCCGATGACGACGGCCGGCAGCAGGATCGTGGCGACGATGCGCGCGATCGACACGTCGTCCGGACGCTTCTGCGGCGGGCGATCGGCGACCGCGAGCAGCCGCCAGAAGATCACCAGCAGCGTGACGCCGATCAGCAGGCCGCAGCCCGCCATGCGGAACGTCCAGAACCAGCCGAAGTGCTCGCGCACCCACGCCGCGGCGACGAAGGCGATGAAGCTGCCGATGTTGATGCCGACGTAGAAGATGTTGAAGCCGGCATCGCGGCGCGGGTCGCCCTTCTCGTACAGGTTGCCGACCATCGCCGAGATGTTCGGCTTGAAGAAGCCGTTGCCGATGCACACCAGCGTCAGGCCGAGCACGAAGAAGGTCTCACCCTGCGTGCCGAGCGAGAACAGGCCGCACGCCATGCAGATGCCGCCGATCAGCACACTGCGGCGGAAGCCGAGCATGCGGTCGGCGAGCAGCCCGCCGATGAAGGGCGTCGCGTAGACGAACGCCAGGTAGGTGCCGACGACGTCGTTCGCCTCGAGCGCCGGCATGCCGAGTCCCCCGCGTTCGGTGTCGAGCGCGTAGAGCAGCAGGATGCCACCGATCACGTAGAAGCAGAGGCGCTCCCACATCTCGATGAAGAACAGCGGAGCGAGGCCTTTGGGGTGGTTCGGGAACATCGCGGGAGAGTGTTGCGGGAACGAACGCGGCCGTCAGGCGACGGCCGCGGGGAGGGACATGCTGCGCACGGTCACTTGATCCCGTGCATCCACTTGTTGATCCACCGGGACAGGATCAGGTAGGCGCCACCGACACCGACCGTGTACCAGAGCAGGAACTCGTAGGCCGGGTAGTAGTTCGACATCGGCACCCCGCCGGCGACCTCGGCTGCCTTCTCGTCCACCGTCGCGGCACTCGCACTGATCAGGCCGGCGAGGAAGTTCGCGCACGAGATCGACAGGAACCAAGCACCCATGACGAGCCCGGTCATGCTCGGCGGCGCCAGCTTGGTCACCATCGACAGACCGACGGGCGAGACACACAGCTCGCCGATGGTGTGCACGAGGTAGAGCCCGACCATCGCCCAGAACGTCACGCGCCCCTGCATGCCGGCACCGCTCATCGCCCACATCAGGATGCCGAAGCCGAGGCCCACGCAGACGACGCCGAAGCCGAACTTGGCCGGAATCGACGGGTTGATGCGGCGCCGATCGAGGAACACCCAGGTCCACGCGAACACCGGCCCCAGGGCGATGATGAACAACGAGTTCACCGACTGGAACCACTCGAAGTCGAACGCCTTCGAGGTGCCCGGCAACGTGATCATGTGCACGTAGTCGCGGGCGAAGAAGTTCAGCGAGTTGCCCGCCTGCTCGAATGCCGACCAGAACACCGTGTTCGCCAGCAGCAACACGAGCAGGGCGAAGATGCGTTGGCCACCGATGCGATCCTGCTTGCCGAAGCACTGGAAGGCGAACCACACCAGGTACCCGGAGACGCAAGCGGCCAGCGCCATCAGGATGTAGCCAGCCACCACGGTGTTGGAGATCAGCAGGTAGACGAGGGGCGCCAGCACCGCACAGCCGATGGCGACGACCGCGGTCGAACCGAAGCCCTCCTTGCCCTTCGGCGCCAACCCCTGCCCCGCCAGCAGACGCTGGAACAGCGACAAGGTGACGACACCCAGCAGGATGCCGATGCCGGCGGCCAGGAATCCCCAGCGGTAGTCGGGCAGCTCGGCGAAGCCCTGCTGCACCCACTGCGCGTAGCTCGGATCCTTCTCCATGCCTGGCGCCAGCTGGGCGATCGGCACCTGCTTCGGGAAGATGCGCGAGATCGACGCACAGGCGAGCGGCGCCAGCAGCGCGCCGATGTTGATCCCCATGTAGAAGATCGTGAAGCCGCCATCACGACGGGGATCGCCGGGCACATACAGCTTGCCGACGAGGCTCGAGATGTTCGGCTTGAACAGACCGTTGCCGACGATCAGCAGCGACAGCCCGAACAGGAACATGTCCTTGTCGCGTACGACGAGGAGGAAGCAACCCGAGGCCATCACCAGGCCACCGAGCACGATCGATCGCCGGAAGCCCAGCACACGGTCGGCAATGACGCCCCCGAAGATGCCCGTCGCGTAGATGAGCGCGGTGAACGCGCCATAGACCTTCGACGCCTCGCTCTGCTGCACCAGGAACAGGTCCGCGACGTAGACCGCCAACAGGGCCCGCATGCCGTAGAAGCAGAAGCGCTCCCACAATTCGGCGAAGAACAGGATCCACAGACCAGGCGGATGGCCCTGCGATGCGGGCACGGCGGTGGCGTTGCTCACGAACGACTCCTGGGGGTACGAGCGGACGGACGGACGGAGAGGGGTGGCCAAGGCTAGCGAGGCCCGCGGCCGTTCTCACCGCTGCAGTCGCGGCGATTCGCGTTCGATCCCGTGCAACCCGCCCCTTGCCTGCCCCCGCCGCCCCGGCCATCCTGCGCGCCCGCCAAAGGAGCATCGAACACACCATGGGTCGTCAGTGGCTGCACGCAAAGAAAGAGGTCACGGCCAACCGCCGGGCCAAGATGAACAGCAAGCTGATCCGCGAGATCATGGTCGCCGCCAAGATGGGCGTACCGGATCCGGCGATGAACCCGCGCCTGGCGCTGGCAGTCGAAGCGGCCCGCAAGCAATCGGTCGCCAACGACACCATCCACCGCGCCATCAAGAAGGGCAGCGGCACGGGTGACGAGCAGATCACCTACGAGCTGGTCACCTACGAGGGCATGGGCCCGCAGAACGTGCCGGTGATCGTCGAGTGCCTGACCGAGAACCGGAACCGCACCGCACCGGACATCCGGATGCTGTTCAAGGACGCCCAGTTCGGCAGCAAGGTGATGTTCCTGTTCGACCAGGTCGGCATCGTCGAGGCGACGCACGAGAAGGAGGGCCTCGACCTCGAGACCGCCGCGATCGAAGCCGGCGCGCAGGACGTCGAGAAGCTCGAGATCGTCAAGGAGGAAGAGAGCGGCGGGCGCTTCTTCACCGAGCGCACCGACATGTATCCGGTCGCCGAAGCGTTGAAGAAGGCGGGCTGGAGCGTGACCACCGCCGAGATCGGCTACCGCGGCAAGGACCCGGTGCATCTCGAAGGCGATGCGCGCGCCAAGGTCGAAGCGTTCCTCGAGCGCCTCGACGAGAACGACGACGTGCACCGCGTCTACGCCGCGCTGAAGTGAACGGCGCGCGCCGTCAGTGCGACGGCGCGCCCAGCGTGAACTCGAGCACCTGCAGGTCGGCGCTCGCCTCGGCGACGACGAGCACCCGCCCCGCCGGCAGCACCGCGGTATCGCCGACGCCGACCTCGTCGCCGCGCAGCCGCAGCGAACCGCGCAGCGGCAGCCACAGCCGCACCGCCGGCGCCGCCGCGATGCCGACGAACTCGCGCGCAGCGTCGCGCTCGAGCACCGCGACCCCGAGCGCGCCGCCGCTCGCGGCACCGATGCCGCAGTCGGTGCGGCGCAGCCCGGAGTCGTCGCACGGCGCCCACACGGCTGCGGCGGCGCGATGGTGGTGGAAGCGCTGGCCGGCGAACGCGCGCTCGCGTTGCACGTTCGCGGTCGGCAGCGCGAGCTCGGGATCGACGACGGTCACGTGCTCGGCCGGCGAGGCCACCTCGACCACTTCGAAGCCGTCGCTGCACTCCAGCACGCGGTGCCGGATCGTCGGCGGCTGCAGCACGCAGTCGCCGGCGACCATGTCGAACGGCTCGCCCTGGTCCTCGTAGACGAGGCGCACGCGCCCGGCCGTGCAGAACAGCGCCTGCGCCGCGAGCCGGTGGAAGTGCACGTAGTCGGGCACCGGCCCGCCGCGTTCGATGCGGATGCACGACGCGATCCAGGCGCCACCGAGGCGGCCGGGCAGCAGGTCGCGGTACAGCATGCCAGCGCGGCCAGCATGGAACGGTTCGGCGCTGCCGCGATGCACGACGAACTTCGGCGCGCTCACAGCCAGCGCCGGCGGGACGTCGCCGACCACGACGACGTCGACGCGCGCGCCGTTCGGCGCCTGCAGTTCGCGCGCGGCTTCCCCCGGCACGCGCAGCTGGCCGCCACCGTCGCGACTGCCGCGCTGCAGGCAGATGCGCAGGCCGTGGCCGGACAGTTCCAGTTCGCGCGGCGCGTCAGCCGGGAACACGGCGGCCAGGCGGAAGCCGAGTTCGCGGAAGAACGCTTCGTTCGCGGCGAGATCGCGGCAACGCAGCACGACGCACGCGGGGCGTTCGATGGGCACACGCCCACCGTAGCCGCCTGGCCGCGGGTTCAGCGCAGCGTGATCGTGATCGTGTCGGTCAGCGTGAAGGCGAAGCCGAGGAACGGCGGCGGGCAGCCGCCGGTCTGCAGCATCACCAGGCCCTGGAACGCGAGTTGAGCACCGACCAGCGCCGCATTCGCCGGCACCGCCACCGGCAGCGTCGAACCGGCGATCGCCTGCATGCCGGTGAGGCTGATGCCGGCGAGGCACGAGCCACAGCCCGGCAGCGGCGCCACCTGCGGCGCGCCGACCAGGAAGAACGGGAAGCCGGTCGGCGCCGCGATCGAGAACGTCACCGTGCGACCCAGAGCCGGTGTGCCGGAGAAGCCGATCGTCGGCTCGGTCGGCAGGCCGCAGCCCGTCTGCACGGTCGAGGACGTACCGCCCGGCGCGCGGGCGTCGTAGATCGCGCCGGTCACGTCGCCAGTGAACAGGTTGCTCTCCTCCTGCCACACCGCCCAGTGATGGCCTTGGTTGACGCTGGTGGCGCCGGCGAAGTCGAGCGTGTGCACGTTCTCGATGCCGGCGATTGGCAGCGCCAGGTGGCCTTCGTGCCACGCGATCGTCGAACCCGCGACCAGCACCGTGGAGGCGAACGGCCGCAGGAAGTCGTTGCCGTTGTCCTCGAGATAGCCGTAGACGAAGCGGATGCCGTCGTAGCTGACCGTCGGCTTGCGCTGTTCGGTCAGCAGCGGCGCGCCGGGTTCCTGCTGCGTCAGATTCTGCACGGCGCCGAGCGGGCCGACGGTGCCGGCGGTGACGCCGATCGGCACGCCGGCGATGTCGCCCTGGAACGCGTTCTCGACGCGCCACACGGCGAGCAGGTTGCCGGCGCGGCCGGCGATGCTCGGCGTGTCGACATTGGTGCCGGTGGCCAGATCGATCGTGGGCTGCGTGACCAGCGGCCCCGCGGTCGGAGTGGCCAGCCCCAGCGCCTGCATGCGCACGCGCATCGACGTGCACGCCGTGTCGACGCACTCACGCCAGACCACCACCCACTTGTCGGTGCTGTCCTGCAGCACGCTGACGTCGCCGGGCACCACGGTGCCGGCAGCCGGGTTGGCGACCGGTCCCAGGAACGCCGTGCCGAACCCGACACCGGCGCTGTTGCGCAACGCGGCGAACACGTCGGTGCCGGTGATGTTCTTGCGGAACATCACCATCAACCACAGGTTGCCAGTCATCGAGCCGCCGACCCGCACGCGGTTGCCGAGATCCGCACCGATGCCCGTCGACAGCACGCCCACTGCGCCTTGCGTCGTCGAGCCGACCTGACGGGAACGCTGTTCGAACTGGCCGGTGAAGGTCCCCTGGAACGCGGTGTTGTGCCACGCGACCATGAACTGGCCTTGTGCCGCGAGGCAGGCGACATCGGGGTTGTGCGTCAGCTGGGTGGTGTTCGCTGCATAGACCGTGTCGAGCAGCACCGGCGGCTCCGCGTTGCTGTAACGCTTGCAGACGATGTCGGCGTCGGTCGCGCTCAACCACTCCTCGGCGACGACGAGCACCGTGCCGGTGGCCGGATCGATGGTGACGCGCGGGTCTTCGACATCGCTGACCGTCGCTTCGATCGAGACCGTGTGCAGGAACGGGTCGACGACGATCGGCCACGCTGCCCCCGCCGCGAACCCGGCGGGCACCGTGACACGCAGCTCGCCAGACGCCCACTCGACCGGCACCGCGAGCCGCTGGCCGGCGGCGTCGATCACCACCGCGTCGCTGTAGTGCACTTCGCCGAGGCCGCCCGCGCGGAAGGTCACACCCGGCCCGGCGGCGTCCCCTACCAGGTCGGTTTCGGCGGCGATGCGCAACGACAGGGCGCCGGCGACCGCGGGCCGCTGGACGACGAAGAACTGCTGCGCCTGCGCGGGCTGGCAGCGCCAGCATTCCTGCACGAGGCCGCGCGACCGTGCGAAGTGGTCCGCTTGCCGATGCCAGGCACCGGGCTCGAGCGGCTGTTCCAACCCGCCGGCCGCGACACCGACCAGCGCCAGCCGCAGCGGGAAGTCGCGCGGTGCCCGCGGCCCGAACAGCGGCTGGAACGTGGCGCCCGCCGCGGTCAGGCCGAGCTTGTAGCGCTCACCGCGGACCCAGATGCCGCCGTCCTCGGCGGGGTCGTTGACGAGGACGTCGCTCGACGTCGCCGCAGGGATCTTCAGGAACCGGCTCGGCTCCTGGGCCGCGAGCACGGCCAACAGGCAGGGAAAGACCAGCAGGGAACGGTGCATGCGCGCGCATGGGCCGCACGCCGAGGTCGCCTTACGGGCCTTCGCTCAGACTTCGCGCACCAGCAGCGGCACCTGCCGCCGCAGCGCGAACTCGGCCGCCGCCCACAGCGCTGCATAGCCGCGCCGCGCACCATCGAGCAGCGGGCAGGCCGGCGGTGCCGGAAGCACGCGCCAGCTGGCGATCGCTTCGGCATCGGCTTCGAACGTGCGCTGGTTCAGCCAGCGCAGCTGGTCGACCAGCACGCCGAGCGAACCGATCTCCGCGGTCGCCCCATCGGGCATCGGCGCCCGCAGCGTCAGCGGGAAGTCGCCGGGCAGCCACACGCTGCACGGCAGCAGCTGGCCGTAGCGGCTCTTTTCGAACTTCGTCTCCACCGCGGCGCGCCAGGCGTTGTCGAGTTCGAGCAGTGGCGGCGTGCTGTCCGGCCAATCGACATCGGTGCGTTCGGCATAGAACGCGAACAGGCGCAGCGCCATCCAACCGGCGTCGCCGAGGTCGGTGACGAACTCGACGTCGGCGCCCTCGTCCCACTGCAGCTGGGCTTTCACCTTGTCGTTGACGGCCGCATGCAGGTCGCCACGCCAGGCCTCGACGCCAGGGCGCAGCCGCGCTGCGGCGGCGGGCTCGCGACCGTAGAAGCGCGACAGGGGACCGGCGAAGGCGGTGGCCATCAGAGTTTCGGCGCCAGCCACACGGGTTCGAACTGGCCGCGCTCGACCATCTCCCACACGACGACCTTGGCGCGCGTGCCCTTCTGCAGTTCGTCGAGTGCCGCCCGCAGCGGCTTCATGCCGGCGGCGCCGCGCACGATCACCGAACGCACCGGGCGGCCGAGGAACAGCGACAGCGCGGATCGCCCGTTCTCCTCCGAGAAGCTGGTGCCGATGACGAGCACTTCGGCAGCCGGGTCGTTGCCGTCCATCGTCACGGCACCGTTCGGCGTGCGCAGGTTGACGCCGTAGTAGCCGCGCACCTCGGCGAGCCGCTCGCTGAGCAGGCTCAGCGGCACCGTTCGGCGCTCCATCTGCACGTCGGGCACTTCGATCGTCGCGAGGCCGAGGTTGGCCGACAGGTCACCGAGCAGGCGGATCTCGGTCAGCGCGCCGAGTTCCATCGGCACACGCGGCGCCAGCTTGCTGCCGAAGCGGGCCTCGAGCGCCAGCGCCATCGCGCGGCCGCCGGCGAGTGCCCCCTGCGGCCGCCAATGCGTGTCGCGCGCGAAGTAGAGGTCGTACTTGGCCGGGTCCCCCTGCGGGTCGGCCGCGCGCGCCGCCGCCATCTCGCTGCGCGCCTGCGCCATCGCCGCCGCGAGGTCCGCGGTCGGGATGCCGAGTTCGCCGAGCTCGGCGAGCATCGCCGCGTAGTTGCCCGCCTTGCAGGCCGGCAGCTGGCCGTCGGCGTAGCAGCGATCCGGATACACGGTCGCCTTGTCGGGCACGATCGCCATGAACAGTTCGGCGCCGGCCTTCTCGACCATCGCCTTCACGTCGCGCAGGAACTGCCGCCGCTGCGGCGTCGCGCGATCCCACGCGGCGCGGTCGGGGAACACCGACTCCTGGATGAAGAACCACTCGTCCTTGCCGAAGTGCACCAGCGGGCTCTGCGGCACGCCGGCGCGGTACTTCAGCTCGTTCCAGCTGCCGCGCAACCACCACGTGATCGGCGAGTCCTCGCGCAGCTGCTTCTCCTTCGCCAGCATCCAGCTGCCGTCGAGCACGGACGCCGACGTCGCCGTCGGCGGGGGCACCTGGCTGCGCGTCAGCAGCAACGGCTCGTCGCGACCGAGCAGCCCGTGCCACACGACGTGCACCGCCGGCACCGCGGCCAGCAGCAGCGCCACCAGCACGACGGCATGCCAGCGCACGGCCCACTGCGCGGGCGTCTGCGGCGACGGCGAATCCGGGGCGGGGTTCATGGTGGTCAGAACTGGTAGTAGATGAACGACACGAAGTCGTGCGTCAGCAGCTGGCAGATCGCCAGCGCGAACAGCAGCAGCGACCCGAGCATCACCAGCGGATGGCAGCGCGCGACCAGCTGCTCGGCGCGCGGCAGCGTGAACGCGATGGCGAGGCCGAGCGCGAGGCCGCTGAACGCGAACGGCTGCTGCTGGCCGAGCGACGGTGCGGAACCGACGCCGTTCACGCCACACAGACCGCGCGCCATCTGGCCGAGTTCGGTCAGCGTCAGGCTGCGGAAGATCACGAGGCCGAGCGACCAGATCACGAACGTGCACAGCACCTGCGCCGGCAGCGGCAGCCAGCCGTACGGCGAGCGCTTGCCGCTGCGCCGTTCGGCGACCAGGAACAGCGCGTGCCAGCCGCCCCACAACATGTAGGTCCACGACGCCCCGTGCCAAAGGCCGCCGAGCAGCATCGTGATCGCGACGTTGCGCTGCGCGATGCCCTCGCCGCGGCGGTTGCCGCCGAGCGGCACGTACAGGTAGTCGCGCAGCCACGTCGACAGGCTGACGTGCCAGCGCCGCCACAGCTCGGTGATGCTGTGCGCGCGGTACGGCGACAGGAAGTTGCTCGGGAAGTGGAAGCCGAGC
>CAMAUH010000015.1 GCA_945861365.1 Candidatus Kuenenia stuttgartensis | reverse complement strand
ATGCGGTGGCCGAGTGCTGTGGGCAACAGCGTCTGTAGCCAGCTGGCAGTGTGCAGCGCGTGCTGGAACGTGAAGTGGAACAGCGTGTCGTGCGGATTCCCCAAAGGCGTGACCTCCCCATAGAGGGACGCAACCCTGGAACTTCCGACAGGAAATCCGGCAGAACTCGCCGAAGGTCGGCGGCGCGGTGCCAACCCGTCGGTGGTCTTCGCGCGTCAGCGAGAGCTCCGTGCGCTCACGCGAACACCTCGGCCTGATCGCCGAGGTGCATGCCCTCATGGGCCGCCGTGAGCCGCTGCACCATCAAGAACGCCAGGCCCAGTCCGAGCAGAGCGGCGAGGTCGGAAGCGAGCAGGAACTTCAGGCCAAGGGCCGCGCTGTCGGCGTCGTCTATCAGTCGTGAGCCGATGTTGTCGGCGAAGTGGTGGACCAGGTACGACGTCCACCAGATACCGATCAGGCCCGGCGCGCCGACTCGCGCTGGGCCCGCGTGCCGCCACATCTCGCCGGCGATCTGGGCGGGCCGCACCAGGTTCAGAAACGGCACGAACCACGCACCCACCGCCCAGCCAACCGTGTGGGCGCCGCGCAAGCCGGTCGCATAGGCGTTGCCATAGGCGCGCCGGAACCAGAACAGGAACGTGATGCCGCAGGCGACGTACGCTCCCACGCTGGTGAACGTCACCACGGTCCACACGCTGTCCAGCGTGGCGGTGTCCTCGATCTCGCCAAAGTGGGCGAGCGTGAATCCGGTGACGATCGCAGCGGCGATGCTCGAGGCCGCGAACAGCGCGATGCTCGCGATCGCGACGTTGGCGCGGGTGCGGTTGGGCAGCCAGGGGCGACTCGGCATGCGGGCTCCAGGGTGTCACGGAACGGCGAGGGGGTCACGCTCGCCGGGCTGCCAAGGGGCGGTCCCCGTCACTGCGGCAGCGGGAACGCTTCGCACAGCGCCGTGATCGTGCCGCGGAACCGTTCCGGATCCTGGCCGCGCACCAGCCCGACGATGACATCGGCGACCTGCGCGATCTGGTCGCGGCCGAAGCCGCGCGTCGTGACCGCGGCGGTGCCGAGGCGCAGGCCCGACGTGACCATCGGCGGCCGCGGATCGCCGGGCACCGCGTTCTTGTTCACGGCGAGGCCGGCAGCGAGCGCGCGTTCCTCGACCTGCTGCCCGGTGACGTCGAGCTTGCGCAGGTCGACCATCACGATGTGGTTGTCGGTGCCGCCGGTGACCAGGTCGAGACCGGACGCGAGCAGGCGCTCGGCCAGGAACGCGGCGTTGGTCTTCACCTGCTGCGCGTAGGCCTTGAACTCGGGGCGCAGAGCTTCGCCGAACGCGACCGCCTTGGCGGCGATCTGCTGCACCAGCGGGCCGCCCTGTGAGCCCGGGAACACCGAGCTGTTGATCAGCTTGCTGACGTCCTTCTTGGCCAGGATCATGCCGCCGCGCGGGCCGCGCAGCGTCTTGTGCGTGGTCGTCGTCACCACGTCGGCGATGCCGATGGGCCCAGGGATCACGCCGGCGGCCATCAGGCCGGCCGGATGCGCGATGTCGGCGAACAGCAGGGCGCCGGCTTCCTTCGCGATGGCCGCGAATGCCGCGTAGTCGATGTGGCGGCAGTAGCTGCTGCCGCCGGCGATCAGCACCTTCGGCTGGTGCTCCTTCACCAGGCGCCGCACTTCGTCGAGGTCGATGCGGCCGTGGCCGTCGACGCCGTACTGCTTGGCCTGGAACATCATGCCGGTGTGGCTCTTGCCGTGGCCGTGGCTGAGGTGCCCGCCGGCGTTCAGCGCCATGCCGACGATGCGGCCGTTGGGGCCGGCAAGCGCCATCAGCACCGACAGGTTGGCGGTCGTGCCCGAGTGCGGTTGCACGTTGGCATCCTCGGCACCGGCGAACAGTTGCATCGCGCGCTGGCGAGCCAGTTCCTCGACGCCATCGGCGACTTCGCAGCCGCCGTAGTAGCGCTTGTTCGGGTAGCCCTCCGCGTACTTGTCGGTGATGCGGCTGCCGCTCGCCTCGCGCACCGCGGCCGAGCAGTGGTTCTCGGACGCGATCAGCGTCAGGGAACCGCTCTGGCGGCGGTCTTCGCGCTGCAACCAGGCAGCGACCTCGGGGTCTTTCTGGCGGAGAGGACTCGACGGCGAATCTGCGGTGCTCACGGGCCGCGCACCTTACGCGTGGCGGCGATGCGCGACCAGACCGCATGCGCGCCCGATCGCGCCGCGCGTGCGCTTCGCACGGGTTCGCGGCGAAAAAAGACCGCCACCGGGTCTGCCATGTTCGCGCGGTGTCGTGTTGAATCCCGCTTCGCGAAACCGGCGCACGGCTTGCCACATGGTGTGGTGGCCGCGACGCGCGATCGCGGTCTTGGAGTCTCCCGAATTGAGCTCACCGCAGAAGGATCTTCGTGCTTGGACCATCCGTGACAGCGTCGAGCTGTACCAACTCGGAGCTTGGGGCGGAGACTCCTACGCGATCAACGACCGCGGCGAGTTGATGGTCCAGCCGATGGGCAAGAGCGGTCCGAAGTTCTCGATGCCCGAGCTGATCGAGGACCTGCGCAACCGCGGCATCGAGCTGCCGGTGCTGCTGCGCGTGTCCGACATCCTGCAGTTGCGCGTGCAGGCGCTGGCCGGCGCGTTCAAGAAGTCGATCGACGAGACGGGCTACAAGGGCCGCTACCGGCCGGTGTTCCCGATCAAGGTCAACCAGCAGCGCGACGTCGTCGAGGAGCTGGTCGAGTTCGGCAAGGACCACGCGCTCGGCCTCGAAGCCGGCAGCAAGCCCGAACTGCTGATCGTGCTGGCGCACATGACCAACCCGGACGGGCTGATCATCTGCAACGGCTACAAGGACGTCAGCTTCATCGAGACCGCGATGCTGGCCCAGAAGATGGGCTTGCACACGATCATCGTCGTCGATCGTTTCGAGGAGCTGGAGACGGTGCTGACCGTCAGCAAGCGCTTCGACCTGCGGCCGCACATCGGCATCCGCGCCAAGCTCGCCAGCCGCGGCGCCGGCAAGTGGCAGGAGTCGGGTGGCGAGAAGAGCAAGTTCGGCCTGACCGCGGCCGAGATCGTCGAGGTGGTCGATCGCCTGAAGGAAGTGAACATGCTCGACTGCCTCGAGCTGCTGCACTTCCACATCGGCAGCCAGATCACCGCGATCCGCGCCATCAAGGACGCGCTGAAGGAGGCGACGCGCTTCTACACCGAGCTGCACGACCTCGGCGCCGGCCTGAAGTTCCTCGACGTCGGCGGCGGCCTCGCGGTCGACTACGACGGCTCGCAGACGAACTTCCACAGCTCGGCCAACTACTCGATGCAGGAGTACGCGAACGACGTGGTGTTCGCGGTGCAGCAGGCCTGCGACGAGAAGGGCATCGCCCACCCGGACATCGTCAGCGAGTCGGGCCGTGCGCTGACCGCGCACCACGCGATCCTCGTCTACGACGTGCTCGGCGTCAGCAAGCAGAACGTCGAGGTGCCGAAGGGCGCCGCCGAGCACGAGGACAGCACCATCGCCAACATGGTGCAGATCCTGAAGGAGGTCTCGCTGAAGAACTTCCAGGAGAGCTACCACGACGCGCTGCAGCTGAAGGAAGAGGCGATCAGCCTGTTCAACCTCGGCTACCTGGATCTGAAGGGCCGCGCGATCGCCGAGAACCTGTTCTGGTGCATCTGCGACCGCATCCGCCTGATCGTCAACACGCTCGACTACGTGCCCGACGAGCTGCAGGGCCTCGAGCGCGCGCTGGCCGACACCTACTACTGCAACTTCTCGGTGTTCCAGTCGGCACCCGACCACTGGGCCGTCAAGCAGCTGTTCCCGACGATGCCGATCCATCGGCTCAACGAGCGCCCGACGCGCCGCGCGATCCTCGCGGACCTGACCTGCGACAGCGATGGCAAGGTCGACAAGTTCATCGACCTGCGCGACGTCAAGCCGGTGCTCGAAGTGCACCCGGTGACGCCGGGCCAGCCGTACTACCTGGCCATGTTCCTGGTCGGCGCCTACCAGGAGATCCTCGGCGATCTGCACAACCTGTTCGGCGACACCAACGCGATCCACATCTCGATGGACGAGCAGCACGGCTACCGCATCGAGCGCGTCATCGAGGGTGACTCGATCGCCGAAGTGCTCAGCTACGTGCAGTACGACAAGCAGGACCTGATCCGCCGCATGCGCAGCCGCCTCGAGCAGGCCGTGCGCACCGGCAAGGTGAACATGCGCGAGTCGGCGCTGCTGATGCGCCGCTACGAGGAAGGTCTCGCCGCGTACACCTACCTCGCCGACGACGATGCCGTGATCGGCCAGCCGGACAACCTGCCGCAGGCCCTGTTGCCGATGTCGCTGCCGACACCGCCGGCCGTGCACGACTCGTCGCTGCCGCCGGTCTGAGAGTCGCCGATGTCCGCGCGGCGCCGGTGGCCGCGCGCGCCCGAATGCCCTGATCGTCCCACTCCACTCTGGTCGCATGCACGCCGCCGTCTTCGTCGATTTCGAGAACCTGTTCCTGTCGCTGAAGAACCGCGAGGAGCTGAACGGCCAGCGCATCCGTGAGCTGTGTCTGGCGATCCTCGACCACCTGAAGGCGCGCCTGCAGGTCGACAAGGCGCCGATGGTGCTCGGCCGCAGCTATGCGGCGTTCGACACCTACCCGGGCATGGAGGTCGCGCACGACCTCGCGTTGATGGGCTTCGATCCGCAGTACGTGTTGACCGGCCACGGCGGCAAGAACTCGGCGGACGTGCAGCTGGCGTGCGACGTGTGCCGCGTGCTGTACCGACGCCCGGACATCGACGCGATCGTCATCGTCAGCGGCGACCGCGACTTCATCCCGATCGCGCGTCAGGTGCTCGAGGAGAACCGCGAGCTGCGTGTCGTCGCGATCCCCGACAGCACCAGCGGTGACCTGCGCATGCGGGTTGGCGCCGAGCGCTTCTGGAACGCCCTCGACCTGATCGGTAGCGAAGCGCGCACGCCGGTGAAGCCGAGCGAGGATGCCGCCCCGGCGGCGCGTCCCGCCGAAGGCGCACCGACGGCTCCGGCGACCGACGTGGCGAGCAACGGTGTCGTTCACCATGCCGACGACGGCAAGCCCGCCGCCGATCGCACGGTGCGGCCGCGCGCGGCGATCGTCGGCCACATTCCGGTCACGTGGCGCACTGCCGAGGAGTTGCCGCACGAGCACGAACTCGGCGATCGCCTGGCCCAGTGCATCGACCTGATCCTGCGTTCGCAGGTCCGGCACGGCAGCGCCGAGGTCTGGCTGTCGCCGTTCCTGAAGGGGCCGATGAGCCAGCACTTCAGTGGCCTCGTGCATCCCGAGCGCCGCGCGCTCGTCAACGAACTCCGTCATCGCGGCGTGATCCGCATCGAAGAGCGCGAGAACCAGTACGCTGACCACCCCTACAGCGTGATCGTGCTCGACCCGGCGCACCCGATGGTCGTCGCGGCGGTCGAGCGGGCGAAGAAGCGCGAAGAAGCCAAGTGATCCGGCCGTCCACCGGAACCCCACCAATGAGCCAATCCCCAACTGCGCGGCTGCTGGCCGCTGCCATCGCCGGTTTCGTCGGCGCTCCGCTCGCCGCGCAGAGCTACTACGACATCATCGACCATCGCAACGGGGCGCACCCGTACGCGTCCATCTTCCAGGTCGAGGCTGGCGCGATCGGTACCCGTGCGATCAGCAACGACCCGAGCGACGACGCTAGAGACCCGAACGTGCGCGGTCTCGACGACGGGATCAGTTGGGACGGCCGCGCCTACTTTCGTGACGAGGCGTTCAGTTCGCGGCGCGGCACGTTGGAGGCCTACGCGGGCCGTGATGGCCTGTTCGCCGGCTACCAGGACGGCAAGATCCTCGGCGACGACACCGTGACGCGGTTCGAGTTCCGTGGCCGGCCGTGGCAGTTCTATCGCGACGGGTTCTACGACCGCCGCAGGTTCCAGAAGAGCGGCTTCTTCACCGGCTCGGACTACGAAGGCTACATCGGGTTCGGCCGCGAAGCGCAGCCGGGGCTGTACGTGGAGCTCGGCCCGTACTTCCGCGCGCTCGACTTCAACGCATCGTCGCTGACGCCCACTCCCGACCTCTACACGATCCCGAGTGGCTACAACGCCTACGGCGCTCGGCTCTACATCGAGCAGTCGACGGTGCAGATCGATCGGCGGCGCGGCATGCCGCGCGATGGCTACACGCTGTCGCTGACCGGCGAACGTGAGTGGAACAACAGCAACGGATCGTTCGGGGTGGATGGCTTCACCACCGAGCTGCCGTCCGCAGTGTGGCGAGCGCGTGGCCGGCTCGATTGGTACATCCCGGCGGCCGATGCGGTTTGCTGGGAGATCTTCGCCAACGGCGGGTGGCACGATCCGAAGGACCGTCTGCAGAGCATCGAGGCCCAGCGGCCGCTCGGCCACATGTGGGGAGACGTGCAGCTGCGTCTGCGCTGCCATCTCGGCGACTCGATGACGCTGACGCCGTTCGTGCACGGGCAGTACTCGCGCTTGCGCACCGCGGACGGCTTCTCGTCGACCAGCGACCTGTTCTTCGGCGGTGGCCTCGAGACCTACATCCACTTCAGCGACGCGATCTCGCTGCACGGGTGGTACTCCTACCTCGACAACGACAGCCGGCCGTCGATCCGCGTCGACCGCGACCTGCACGGCCAGCACATGTTCTACCTGGGCATGGTGCTGCGCCTGGGTACGTCGCGCCGCTGATCGCCTCGCGGTGCGGCTGATCGCCTCGTGGCAACGCGGCTACTTCAGCCGCGGTGTCCAGCTCGAGTAGGCGGTCTCGACGCGGTTCTGGCCGTCGTCCTGCGTGCTCAGCCGGTGGAACGGCGCGCGCAGACCCTGCGTCGAACGGTAGTCCGACCAGGCGTCGTGCACGTGCACGACGGCGCCATCGGCCAGCGTCTCCCAGACCTCCACCGCGCGCACCAGGCACGACTCGCTGTCGAGATGCAGGCGCAGGCGGCCACCACGTTCGCCGGCGGCCTCCAGCACCATCAGGTCGCGATCGCCTACGTTGCGTTGCGAGACCACCTTGAACGGCAGTTCGCCGCGCACGTGCGCGGCCAGCAGCGCCATCGGGTGACGGCGCTGTTGGGCCCGCAGCAGTTCGGCTTCGCGCGGGTCGAGCGTCACCTTCCGCGCGCCCAGCTGCTCCGACCATTCCGTGCCGCGCAGCGTCGTCGTGATCTTCTGGCCGAGCACGTCGCGGGTGCGGACCAACGTGCCGTCGACGTTCCACTCGACCGACTCGACCATGGCCGGCGCGCGGTCGTTGCCGACCTTGCCTTCGCTGCGGAAGCCGCGCAGCCGACCCAGGCGTTCCTTGCCGCCGACGGCTTCGACGGCGCGCTCGAGCCACGGCGCCGCGTTCGCGGCCTCGGCAGGTGCTGTGGACGGGCCCGCTCCGGGGGAGCTGGCCGCCAGGGTCAACGGCAACGGCGAGAACGTGTGCACGTCGTCGAGATCGGGTGGTGGGCCGCCGCCCAGCACGACCATCGCGCAAGGCAAGGAGCGGTAGTGGTCGATCGCGGCATCGAGGGCTGCACTGCCCCCGGCGTCGAGGGCCGCGAAGGCCGCGTCGAGTGCGTCGAGCGATCGTCCGGCTCGCGCCAGGCGGGCGATCGTGCGACCGTGGGCTCCCGCATCGAGCAGCGGCAGCCGAGCCGACAGCGGCGCGCGGCGCGCGGCGAGCCCGCGTTCCTCGGTGGTCGGCGGCAGTTCGGCCAGCGATTGCTGCGCCAGGTTCCAGGTGCGCCAGGCGGTCGCGGCGTCGGCCGGGGTCGCTTCGGCGCGCAACACCAGCGCCGTGGCGTCCGGCGTGTGCACGATCTCGCTGCGCCAATGCAGGTCCGCGAGGCCGCGTTCCCGTTGCAGTTGCTCGAAGCGGCCACCGGTGCCGTCGAGGGTGATGCACGCATGCAGCAGGAAGGCGGCGGCGGCATCGCTGCGGACGAGGTCCGGCAGCACGGTGATCAGCGCGATGCGGCAGGGGCCGGCGGAGCCGTCCGGTGCCCAATGCACGCCGCCGGCGAACGGTCGTTCCAGCGTGGTCAGCGTGGCAGGGCCTGCCGCCGCCGGCTTCCAGCGGGCGAAACCGTCGTTCCCGTCCTGCAGGAAGGCCAGCATCCCGGCCGTGGTTTCGGGGGCTTCCACGCTCAGCACGCAGCGGTCCGGTTGCAGCGCGCGGGCTTGGAACGAGCCGATCTCGCCGGCATCGCGGTCGATCAGGTCGTTGCAGTGCGCCGCCGTGTCGGTGTTGCCGAGCAGCAGGCGTCGGGCCATCGCCGCCAGCGGATCCGCTGCCACTTCGGTCGCCGTGGTGGCCACCAGTTCGTCGCGCATGCGTTCGAGCTGGTGGCGCGACTGCTGCGGCGCCTCGAGCGCTTCGCGCAGCGCTTGCAGGGCGCGGCGCCATTGTTCGCCGGGCACGCGCAGTTCGATCCACGTCGTCGACATGCCGGCGTGCACCCGCGCGGTGCCGCCGAGTTTGCCGATCGCCGCGACCAGGGACGGTCGGCCGCGGCTCGGGTCCGCGCTGACCAGCAACGCTTGCATGGTGAGCTCGGCGAGCCCCGGCGCTTGCGTTGCCTCACCGGCCAGGATGCCGAACTGCAGGATCGCATCGTGGTCGCGCGGCAACGTCGTCAACACCAGCGACAGGCCGGTGTCGAGCTTCGCGCTGCGCGCCTGCGCAGCCGGCGTGGTGCTCGGCAGCGATGGTGCTCTGGTCGGCTGGGGCGCGACCGGTTCGGTGCGGGGCAGCGGTCCCTGCGTCGGCGTCGGCGGCGCTGGTGGTGGGGTTTCGCGGGGAGCTCCCGCGCAGGCGGCGAGCAGGGCGCTGGCCAGCAGGATGCGCGAGCGCTTCATGGCCGCCCCTCGACGATCGCGGGTTGGCCGAAGCAGGTCTGCTGCAACAGCAGCAGGACCACCTTGCCGTCCACGGGCTGGGGGCTGGCCGCGGTGGCCTGTGGGCGAGGCCAGGCCAGCAGCGTCGCCGCGGTCGCGGCGGCGAGCTGCCGCGCATCGGCGGTGGCCGCGCGCCATTCCTGTTGCAGCACGGCGGTGGTGGCTTGCATGGCCGATTCGGTGGGGGCGTTGGCCAGCGTCGTGCGCACGCTGCGCAGCACCAGGTCGGCGAGGCCGTCGATGCCGTTCGGGTCGGCGATTTCGAGCACGAACAGGCCGTTGCCGCCGATCGCCGTCGGCCATGGCGCGCGACTGGTGATCGTAGCCTTGGCGCGGCCGGCGCGCTGCAGCTCCAGGCCGAGGCGGCTGTCGGCGCCCTGCGCGAGCCAGAGCTTCGCCGCGGCGAGCACGTGCGGGTCGACGTTGGCCGGCAGCGGCCAACCGATCAGCACCGTCGGCGCCTTCGCACCGGGCACCTGGGAGCGTCGCAGGCCAGCGAACGGTCGCGGCGGGTTCGGGGCGGCCACCGGCACGTTCGGCAGGTCCGTGCGCACGAACGTCTGCTGCAGCACCGTCGTCGCCTGGTTGATGTCGAAGTCGCCGAGCAGCACGTGCAGCGTGCGTTCCGGGCGTTGCGTGCGGGCCCAGGCCGCCATGGCTTCGTCGCGGCTCGGCATCGGTCGCGCGATCGCATTGCGCGTCAGCGGGTGGTCGGGCATCGACAGCGCGAGCAGTTCGGCCTCGAGGCTGCTGACCGTCGTCAGCGTGCGGCGCTGCCAGCAGGCCGGCAGTTCGCGCAGCGCCTGCCGTTCGCGGCGGTCGAGCAGCATCGCGGCCACCTCAGGCAAGTCGGCCGCGAGCGTCGTCAGCACCAGCACGGCGATCGGGCCGCGCTGCTCGAGTTCGCAGCGGTGCACCGGCAGCGCTGCCAGCAACCGGGGCAGCATGCTCGGATCGGCCAGGGCGGCGGCGGCGGCGGTGCAGTCCTGCAGCCGCTGTCGTTGGGTGGCATCCGGCTGCGCCGGCAGCTGTTGCCAGCAGGCATCGAGGTCGGCCAGCGCCTGCCGTTCGCGGACGGGATCGCGGCTACCGGTGTTCCACGTGCCGTTCTGGGCGGCGGCGAGCACGGCCTTGCCGAGGCCGGCCAGCGCGGGCGGATCCTCGGCCGGGTCGGTCCAGGTGGCGACGGCCCAATGCACCTGCTGCATCGTCGCGTCCGGGCACAGCAGGAAGCGGCTGCCGTCGGGGGTGTTCAGCTGGACGGGCGCCTGCGCGGTGCCCAGTGCACCCGACAGCAGCAGGGCGAGCGCCGCGCGCTCAAACCGTGATGCTGGTGTCCGGCTCGTCGCTGCCGCGCTGGGCTTGCTGCTGCTGCCGACCCGACCGCGGGGTGCAGACGCCGCGCTTGCTGTCGGCGACGAAGTCGAGGATCTCACGGCAGACTGGGTCGCGATGCATCGCGCTGTGGCGGATGAACTCGAGCCGTTGGTGCAGGGTTCCGGCACGCCAGAAGAGTAGTCGGAACACCCGTTTGACGAGAGCCTTCTGTTCGGCGGTGTAGCCGTTGCGATGCAGGCCGACCAGGTTGACCGCGACCAGCTTGGCGCGGTCGCCCTGCACGATCGAGAACGGCGGCGCGTCGTGCGACACCATCGCGCCGGCGCCGACCATCGCCAGCTTGCCGATCCGCGCGAACTGGTGGATGCCGACCATCGCGCCGAGGATCGCGCGGTCGCCGATCACCGTGTGGCCGGCGGTCATCGCCCCGTTGGTGAAGACGACGTGGTTGCCGACGCTGGCGTCGTGGCCGATGTGGGCGCCGACCAGCAGCATGTTGTGGTCGCCGATCGTCGTCGTGCCGCCGCCGAAGGCCGTGCCGCCGTGGATGGTGACGTGTTCGCGGATCCGGTTGTTCGAGCCGATGCGCAGTTTGCCGCCCGGCTCCCCGGCCTTGAGCTTCTTGTCCTGCGGGTAGCAGCCGACCACGCTGAAGGGGAACAGTTCGCAGTCGTCGCCGATCCAGGTGTCACCATCCACGACCACGTGGCCATGCAGCCGCGTGCGAGCCCCCAGCTTCACCTGGGGGCCGACGGTGCAGTATGGACCGATCTCGATGCCTTCGCCCAGTTGGGCGCCAGGGGCGACGATCGCGCTGGGGTGGATTCCCATCAGGGTTGGTCGTGGAGGGGCGGAGCCAGCGTCCGCCGTCCCGCAATGTCTACCCGAGCATAGATGGGCGCGCTACCCTGCGTCGCCCCGTGCGGCAGGTCGGTGGCGGCGGCCCGGAAGCAGGGTTCGTTGCCGCCGGCGGTTCGTGCGGGTTCGCCGCGGCCCATTTTTTTCGATGACCCACGTGCCCGACTCGAGCCCGTCCGCCCACCAGACTCCTCCATCCGTTGCCGGAGGTCGCCCGTGACGCGCGTCCGTGGCGAGTCGGTCGCACCGGGCATTGCCGTCGGCCAGGTGTTCCTGCGCGGCTTCGACAACAAGAACGCGGGGCGACGGATCGCCGCCGACGAGGTCGAGGCCGAACTCAATCGCCTGCGGCAGGCTCTGCAGCAGAGCCGCGCGCAGATCGAGGAGATCAAGCAGAAGCAGGCCCACAGCCTCGGCGAGGCCGAACTGCGCATCTTCGACACGCACCTCGCCTACCTCGCCGACGCGATGTTCGTCACCGAGATCGAGGCGCAGGTGATCAAGGAACGCCTGCCCGTGCGCGAAGCCGTGCAGTTGGTGTTCGCCAAGTACGATCGCATCTTCCAGCTGGTCGAGAGCGACTTGCTGCGCCGCCGCGCCAGCGACCTGCGCGACGTCGCGACGCGCTTGCAGCGCCACCTGGAGACCGAGGCCGTGCGCGGTGCGGCGGTGCCGACCGGGCCCTACATCCTCGCGGCCAGCAAGCTGACGACCGCCGACATGTTCAATCTCGACAACGAGAAGGTCGAGGGCATCGTCGCCGAGGAAGGCGGCATGAGTTCGCACGCGGCGATCCTCGCGCGCGGCATGGGCATCCCGACGGTGACCGGCATCCGCGACCTGCCGCGGCTGCTCCGCGACGGCGATCCGGTGGTGCTCGATGCGACCAACGGCGAGTTGGTCACCGCGCCGAGCGAGCGCGAGCTCGCCGAGGCGACGATCGCGGTCCAGCGGTGGAAGGCGAGTCGCGCCGCGGTGCCGGCGGAGGCCGAACTGGCGCGGCACCAGACGCGCTGCGGCACGCCGGTGCGGCTGCTGGGTTCCTGTGGCAGCCCTGGCGAGGCCGACCTCGTGCGCACCTTCGGCATGGAAGGCATCGGCGTCTACCGCACCGAGTTGCAGTTCCTGTCGGATGCGGGGCGGCCGAGCGAGGAATCGCTGGTCACCAGCTACCGCCAGGTCGTCGCAGCGCAGAACGGGCGTTCGCTGGCGTTCCGTCTGCTCGATGTGCCGGCTTCGACGTACGGCGAGCAACGCCATCAGGAACGCAATCCGACGCTCGGCATGCGCGGCGTGCGCGGGCTGCTGCAGCATCGCGACGTGCTGCGCATGCAGCTGCGCGCCATCCTGCGCGCGGCGGCGGGGGCGGCCCAGGTCGGCATGCTGGTTCCGTTCGTGACCAGCCTGTCCGA
Source organism: Candidatus Kuenenia stuttgartensis (assembly GCA_945861365.1). Classification (GTDB taxonomy): domain Bacteria; phylum Planctomycetota; class UBA1135; order UBA1135; family UBA2386; genus UBA2386. The sequence goes on along the minus strand of CAMAUH010000015.1, from coordinate 6,369 downwards.
CCTGCAGCGCGTGAAGTCGGCGGTGCTGGAGGAGCGCGTGTCGCTCAAGAAGGCCGGCATCGCCTGTGCGACCGATCTGCAGATCGCGCCGATCATCGAGGTGCCGGCCGCGGCGATGCAGTTGGCGACGCTGCTGGTGGAGAGCGACTTCGCGGTGATCGCGCTCGACGACCTGCAGGCGCACCTGCTCGCCGCCGATCGCGACAACTCGGCGGTGCGCGAGTACCACGAGATGGTGCACCCGGCGGTGTTCGAGATGCTGGCGCGCCTGGCCAAGGATGGCGAACGGCGCGAGAAGCCGCTGGTGCTGTTCGGCGAGAGCGCCGCCGATCCGGTGCGCGTGCCGTTCTATCTCGGCGCCGGCTTCCGCAGCTTCTCGATCGCGCCGGTGCGGTTGCGTTCGGTGCTGAAGGTCCTGGCGCGCTACTCGATCGAGGAATGCCGCCGCATCGCCGCGCGCATCCTCGAAGCGCCGCGTGCGCTCGACGTGCAGAAGGTGCTGGTCAACATCGAGACGGGCTGAGTGATGGCGGGCGAGCGGCGAGCACGCCCGCGTTCGCACTGGTGGCGCGTGGGCCAGGTCGCGGCCGTGCTCGCGGTGCTATGCCTGATCGCGCCGTACGTGCCGTTCTGTTCCTGCTGCGTGACTGGCCACATGCCTTGGCGGGCCGTGCGGGAACCGTCGCCCGACGGCCGCTTCGAGGTCGTGCGCGAGACCGCGAACGGCGCGCTCGACAGCTACACGCGGCTGTGGATCACCGAACGCGGGGGATCGTGGTGGGATTGGCAGCTGATCGCACCGACCGTCGATGGCACCTGGTGGGCCGACTGGATCGCGCCGGATCACCTGCTGCTGACCGACTACGGCGAGGATCACCGCGGCGCGGCGCTCCCGCCGCTGCAGGCCTTCCGCGGTGTGCGGATCGAGACGCGCGGCCCGGCTGCGAGCCGGCGGGTCGCCGCGTCCGATGGCCTGCACGAGGCCGTGCTCTGGGAAGAGCAGGACTCGCGCGGCACGCGGCAGTTCGCGTGGGTGCAGTCGACCTGGAACAACGAGGAGAAGCTCTTCGAGGAGGTGCTGCCCGCCGGCCTCTGGTCGATCGAGGCGAGGTGGCTGGCGAACGATCGGGTCGAGTTCGCCGTGCAGACTGCGACGCCGGACGCGCCGCTGCCGGTGGCCCCGACTCGCGTGGGCGGCATCACCGTCGAGGTCGTGCGTCGCTGAGCAGGTGCTGTCAGCCGCCGCCGGTGCCCGTTCCCGCGCCGCCGGGCTGCGGCGTCGGCGTCGGCGTGCCGCCTGCCTCGCCGCCCTCGCCCGCCGGCTTCTCCCCTTCGTCATCCGCGAACGGGTCCGGCAGCCCGGCCTTCATCGTGTCGCAGAAGGCGAGGAACTCCTGGTGCATCGCCGCCATGTCGATGCCCTTGAAGACCTTGTCGGTCACGACCTTCCAGTTCGAGTCGCTGCGGATCGTGCGCACGTAGTTGGGGATCAGCTTCGCGTACTTGCCGTTCGCCCCGTGCAGCATGAACTGGCACAGCGCCCAGCCCTCCGCGTAGTAGAGGCCCGGGTTGGCGTAGTACTCGTTCTGCAGCATCAACAGGAACTTGTCGATCGGCGCCAAGGCGTCCTGCCGGCGCGCGGCGATGACGATCGGCAGGCGTTCGAAGTTGAGGCGGCCGAGTTCGACCGCGCCCTTCTTCTGGTCCTTCCCGCGCAGCGGCGAGGCGGCATAGAAGTAGTCGCCCATGCCCTCGTCGATCCACGACGGCAGTTCGACCGGCGAGCCGACGTACCAGTCGAAGTACTGGTGCCAGCCTTCGTGGGCGGCGGTGCCGAGCAGATCCATCTTGCTCTCGAGCAGGCGCTCCATCTGGCGCCGGCGGCGCTGCGCGGGCGTCTCCGCGCCGGTGGTGGGGGCCTTGGCCGGCTCCTCGTCGCTCCAGCGGCCGCTGTCGTAGCAGACCATCTCGCGCGCCGATCGCATGTAGTAGGCCGCTGAACCCTGCGGGCCGCCGTAGGCGTGGTAGGTGGCCTCGTCCTTCATCAGCTTGATCGTCTGCTGCTTCGCGCCGTCCTTGTCGGGCTTGAACATCTTGCGATAGACGATGTTCATCACCTCCATGTGGTCGCCGAGGCGCTTGGCCTTCTCGATGCCGACCTCCGACTGCACGTGGTAGTTCTTGGTGTTGTGCACCACCCAGCCCGGCGGGATCTTGGCGGCCGTCGGCCAGGGACCGGGGCGGACCTTGTCGTTCTGGGCGGCGACTGCGCTGGCCAATGCCAATGCGAACGTGATCGAAGCAATGCGTGCCATGTCTCCTCGTCGGGGGCGGTTCCAGCCGCGGGCGGGAACCTTGGCGCGCCAGACGCGCAGGCACAAGGAACGTTCCCGTTTGGGCAACGTGCCGAGGTTGTGGTCGCGGTCAGTCGGCCGCGGGCACCGGCCGTTCGAGCAACGCCCGGTAGATCGGCCCGGTCGGCCGCAGCTCCGACGAGTAGACGGTCAGCGCTCGCGGGGCGAACGGCTTCTGCTTGAGGTCGTCACCCAGCCGCTGCAGCGCATCGACCATCGCCAAGGCGCCGAAGTCGCTGGTCACGCGACCCAGGGTCACGTGGGGTGTGAAGCCGCGGCGGTCGCGTTCGATGCCGAGGTCGGTGGCGGCGGCCTCGAGGTCGCCGTGCAGCCGGTCCAACGCCTCGATATCGCCGCCGACGCCGGCCCACAGCACCCTGGGCACGGCGCGGGGCGGGAAGTGGCCCAATCGCTGCAGGCGCAGCGACAGCGGCGGGATGTCGATGTCCATCACCGCGTCGATCAGGTCGTCGACGTCCGGGTCGGTGAGGTCCCCCGCGAACAGCAGGGTCATGTGCATGTCCTCCGGATGCACCCATTTGACGTCGTAGCGGTCCCGCAGGGGGACCGTGACATCGGCGAGGTGGCGGTAGACGGGGTCGGGCAGATCGAGGGCGACGAAGCAGCGCACGGCGCGATGGTAGGCCCGACCGGCCGACTTCGTAGCAGGGGACTCTGCGCCGATCTGCGAGTCGCCGGCCACGCCAGCCTTGGCGCGGTCCGGCCGGCCTTCTAGAGTGTTCCGCCCCCCATGAGCCAAACGGACACGCTGGAAGCGCAGCTCAAACGCCTCATCGTCGACACGCTCGCCCTCGAGGACGTCAGCCCGGAGAGCATCGACACCGATGCGCCGCTGTTCGGCGAAGGGCTCGGCCTGGACTCGATCGACGCGCTCGAGATCGCGCTGGCGGTGCACAGCAAGTTCGGTGTGCGCACCGTGGCCAACGACGAGAAGAACCGCGAGTACTACCACTCGATCAAGTCGCTGGCCGAGTTCGTGCGCGTGAAGCAGGCCGAAGCCGGCCCGGCAGCTGCCGGAGCCTGAGCCTCGCATGTCGGCGAGCCCGGCCGCGCAGACCAGCCCGCGTCCGGCGCGCCGGCGTTCGGTCGTGCCGATCCTGATCGGAGTGGTGTTCGGTGCCTACCCGGTCGTCGTGTGGCTGGGCCTGGCGCGCGAGAGTCCGCGGGCCGTGGCACTCGGTCTGCTGGTGGTGATGGTGCCGATCGTGCTTTGGCTGCTGCGCAGTTCGCGCGGCGGGACGCGCTGGGCGTTCCTGGTGGCACCGCTGCTCACCGTCGCGGCGATCGGCGCTTCGGCCTGGTCCGACGACTCGAGCTGGCTGTTCGTCGAACCGGTCGTCATCAGCGCGGCGTTCCTGCTGCTGTTCGGCTCCACGCTGCGGCCTGGTTCGATGCCGATGATCGAGCGCTTCGCGCGCATGCAGGAGGCGTCCCTGACGCTGGCGCAGCAGCAGTGGTGCCGGTTGTGGACGTGGATCTGGTGCACGTTCTTCGTCGTGAACGGCACCACCGCGCTGCTGCTGGCCCTGCTGGCGTCGGTGCAGTGGTGGGCCTGGTACACGAGCGGTTTCGCCTACGCGCTGATGGGCGTGTTGTTCGCGACGGAATGGACCATGCGGCGGCGGCGCTTCTTCCGTGCGTGAGCCGTCGATCGTCGATGCGCGCGGCGTCGAGCGCAGGTTGTCGGCGTTGATCGCCGCGGCCGACGTGCTGGCCACGGACCTGCCGCCCGCCCGGACCGGTTCGCTGGTCACCTTCGCGTTCGAGAACGACCATGCGGCCTTCGTCGTCGCGCTGTGGGCCACTTGGCTGCGCGGCCACACGGTGGCGTTGCCGCGCGATGCGCGGCGGCTCGCGGTGGGGCTGACGATGCAGCTGCCCGACTCGGTGGCGTTCCTGCACGACACCGGCGCTGGCCAGCCGATCCGCGTCAGCGAACGGGCGTGGCCGGCCGCGGGCGCGCAGTCGGTGCGCGACGACATGCCGCTCGGCTCGTTGCTGCACTGTGTGCCGTCCGCCGATGGCAAGCTGGAACGGCTGCCGATCGCTGCTTCCGGCCTGCGCCAGCAGATGCATGCGGCGGCCACATCGATGCCCCTGCCCGACGGCGCTCGGCTCGTCGTCACCTACGCGGCGGGCCATCTGCCGGCGTTGGCGCCCGGGCTGCTGCTGCCGCTGCAGCACGGCGCCGTGGTCGTCAGCGCGTGCGGCCGTCCGGTCGAGGCACTCGCCGAGCTGTTGGCCGGCACCGCGGCGAGCGACCTGCTCGCGTCGCCCGACCTGTTGCGTGGTCTCGCGCGGCGGCCGCGCGGTGCGTTGGGGCGCGTGCAACGCGCGCACACGCTGGCGGCACTGGATCGCGCGTCGAGCGAACGGCTGCAGCGCGAACACGGCGTCACCGTGCATGAACTGCTGCCGCGGCTCGCCGCAGCGGCACCGCTGCAGGCCGCCGTCGAGGCGCTGCTCGCGATGCCGGGAGTCGACGATGCCGCGGTCGTGCAGCGCACCGTGCAGGGTGTCGACTGCCGGTTCGCGATGGTTGCGGTCGGCGCCGCGGACCGCGCCGCGGTCACGGCCTCGGTGCAGGCTGCGCTCGGCATCCCGGCGGCGCGGCTGGCGCTCATGGATCGGCTGCCGCGCGATCGCAACGGCGACCTCGACGACTCGCAGGTGCTGTTCGCTTGCGGCGTGCGCGCCGACGGTTCGCCGCCGCATCGTGAACTGCACTTCACCGACGAACGGTGGGTCGGCAACGAATGGCTGGCGACGGTCCTGGTGCCCGCCGACTTCGCCGGCTTCGACGGCCACTTCGTCGGCTATCCGGTGTTGAGCGGCAGCGTGCAACTGCACGACCTGGTGCTGCCGGCCCTCGCGCGGGCCCTCGCCGCGACCGTCGTGGTGACCGAGTTCACCGACCTCAAGTTCCTGGCCCGCATCAGCCCCGGTGACACGGTGCAGATCCGCGTCGAACCCGCCGCCGATCGCTCTGGCGCCGCGTTCGCCATCGCGCGTGGGGCCGTGCGCTGCACCGGCGGTCGCGCCAGTTGGCGCAGCAGCGAGGCCGGTCGATGACGGCGCCGTTCCGACTCTGTGCTTTGGTGCCGACCTACGACAACCCGCGCACCGTGCGCGGCGTCGTGATGGCGCTGCGCGCGCAGGTGCCGGACGTCTTCGTCGTCGACGACGGCAGCGGCGAGGCGGGTGCGCGCGAATGTGCGGCGCTGGCGGCCGAAGGCCTCGCGGTCGTGCATCGCCTGCCGCACAACCGCGGCAAGGGTGCGGCGATGAAGGAAGGGTTCGCGCGGGCGTTGCAGGCGGGCTTCACGCACGCGCTGCAGGTCGACGCCGACGGCCAGCACGACCTGCAGCAGGCGCGCGCGTTCGTCGAGGCTTCGCGTGCGCAGCCGGATGCGCTGGTGCTGGCCTACCCGGTCTACGACGGCACCGCGCCGAAGGTCCGCCTCGCGGCGCGCAAGGTGACGCGCTTCTGGGTCGACGTCGAGGTCGGCCGCAGCGGGCTCATCGTCGACGCGTTGATCGGCTTCCGCGTCTATCCGCTCGAACCGACGCTGCGCATCGGTGCACGCGGCAACCGCATGGAGTACGAGGTCGAGATCGCCGTGCGCATGGCGCGCGCCGGCGTGCCGGTCGTCAACCTGCCGGTCGCGGTGCGTTACCTGAGCGAGGCCGAAGGCGGCATCTCGCACTTCCGTCCCGTCGCCGACAACCTGCGGTTGGCGTGGATGCACTCGCGCATGTGCAGCTCCTTCTCGACGCGGTGGTGTCTACGCAAGCTCGGGCTGGTGCGCTCATGAGCCAGGGGTCGCAGGACAAGGCCGCGTGGCTGTCGTCGCGCGAACGCGGCACGGTGCTCGGCATCCGCGCCGCGTTCTGGCTGGCGACGCTGTGCGGTCGCTCGTTCGCGAAGCCACTCGTCGCCCTGGTGGCGCTGTGGTACGCGCTGTTCGATCGCCGCGCCGGCCGCGCCTCGCGC
>CAMAUH010000014.1 GCA_945861365.1 Candidatus Kuenenia stuttgartensis | reverse complement strand
TCGATCGGATCCTGCACTTCCCCGACGGTCGGCGCGCCGTCCGACAGGATGAACAGCTCGTCGATGTTGGTCGTGTAGCGGTTGCCCAGCACCAGCGACTTCAGCTTCAGCGCCGCTTCGAGGCCGCTCCACAGGTTGGTGCCGCCATCGGCGCGCAGCCCCTCGACGTACTTCTTGAACGCCTCGCGATTGCGTTCGTTGGCCGGCACCAGCTCCTTCTTCCACTCCTCGCACTTCGGGTTGCCGTTGAACGTGACCAGGTTGAACTGCGCGTTCGGCGAGATCTGGTCCATGGCGCGGATCAGTTCGCGCTTGGCGAAGTCGACGCGCTTGGTGAGCGTCTTCTTGCCGTCCTTGTCCTGGCTGTCCATGTTCCACTGCATCGAGCCCGACAGGTCGAGCACGAACACGACGCGCGTGCCCTCGACCGGGATGCCGCAGAAGCCGCTGGCGACCGTGCCGCTGCCGGCGGCGCTCGCCGGCTTCTTCTGCCCGACGGACAGCTTGTCGCGCTCGGTGTCCCAGAACGCGCGCCACTTGTCGGGCGCCGTCGCCGGGAACACCGCGCCGGTCATGCTGACCAGCAGCTCGTGCGACTGGTACATCAACAGGCCCGACAGCTTGCCGGACTTCACTTCTTCGGGATGCGCCTGGAAGCGCTCGAGCACGGCGACCAGCGCCGGGATCGCGTCGATCGAACGGAAGTCGTCGAGGAAGCGCACCAGCGCCATGTCCGCGCGCCACGTCGAGCGGCCGAGCGCGCCGATCACCGCGCGCACCGCGATGCGCACGCTGTCGGGCAACGGCGGCACGCTGACGGGTGCGGCCGGTGCGTCGGGTGCCGCCGCGGGCGCATCCTTCTTCTCGCCTTCGGCCGGCTTGTCGCCCTTGTCGTCCTTCGGCTTGTCCGGCGACGGATTGAAGACGTTCGACTTCGGCAGGTAGCGCGCATAGAGGCTGCGCAGCGTCTGCGCCGCGCTCACCAGCACGGCGTCGTTCGGCTCGCGCTCGACCATGCCGATCAGCACCTTCGCCGACTCGTCGTCGCCGACCACCGCCAGCGCCTCGGCCGCGGCGATGCGCACCATCTCGTGCGGGCTGCCCAGCGCCTGCTCCATCGCCTTGCGGCTGGTGCCGTCCTTCAGCAGCATCAGCGCGCGCAGCGCCGCGACCTGCATCGGCATCGCGCGCGCCTTGTCGACCTTCAGTTCGCCGCGAGCCGCCTTCGCGAGCTCGTCCTTCGCGGCGCTCGAACCCAACCGCACGATCCAGCGCTCGCCGGCGGCGCGCACGTCGTACGGCGCCATCTCGACCGTGTAGCTGGCCTTGTCCATGCCGATCGCCGCGACTTCGAGCAGCGCCGCGGCGGCTTCCGCGGTGTCCAGCTTGGCGACCGCCTCGAGGATCGTGTCGAGATCCCCGGCCCACGTCGGCGTGCCGAGCCCGTTCTTGCCGGTGAGCCCGAACTTCGCGGCGATCGAGTCCTTGCTGATGTTCTCCGGCGAACGGAAATCCATCTTGCCGCCGTGGTAGAGCCGCAACCACGCATCGAGCGCCTTCAGCGCCTTCTCATCGAAGGCCGGCGCCATCGCGGCAGCCGCGGCGTTCGGCAGCGGGGACGCGACGTCAGCCGTCGCCGGGAACCAGAACAGGGACGCGAGCAGCAGCTTCGACATGCTTCGACCTCGAGGGGCCGCGCATCCTAGTGCGCGCGCCAGCAGGCCGCGTTGGCCTTCCTGGTCCGTCTCGGGATATCACCACGCCCCTTCCGTTAGGCCGCGCGCAGCCGCCCGGCTGCCGCCCGCCACCCCATGCGCAAGATCCTCGCCCTGCCATCGCTCGCTCTCGTCGCCGTCGCTGCCTGGTATGGCTGGCCGCGCGATACCAACCCCAACGACGGGCCGATGGTGACGGTCGCGCGCGGCACGATCGTCCGCCGCGCCATCGCTTCGGGGCAGGTCGACCCGGTGCAGGAGACCCAGGTCAATACGCAGCTGTCGGGCTTCGTGCGCACGCTGCACACCCAGCTGGGCAAGAAGGTCGCGGCGGGCGAACCGCTCGCGGAGGTGTGGCCGGCGCTGACCGAACAGGACCTGCTGCGCGCCGAACGCGGGCTGCAGCAGGCGGTGGAAGGCGAACAGGCGGCGAAGGAGTTCCACGAGGGCGAACACCTGCTCGCCGGCGTGACCCGGCTGCTGCAGGGCCAGAAGAACCTCGACCGCATGCAGCAGCAGGCGCAGCGCGGCCGCCGGTCGGCCGAGGAGACGCTGAAGCTGCTGCGCGAGGGCAAGGTCGAGATCGACGGGCGACTGATCGACTTCGTCGTGCGCGCGCCGGTCGCCGGCCACGTGCTGCAGCTGCTGCGCCAGGGCGATCCGATCACGCCGGCCAGCAGCTACGGCCTCGGCACCGTGATCGCCGTGATCGGCGACCTCGACCGCCCGGTGTTCCGTGGCACCGTCGACGAGATCGACGTCGGCCGCCTGCGCACCGGCCTGCCGGCCCGCGTCACGCTCGGCGCACTGCCCGGCGTCACGCTGACCGGCACCGTGCTCGAACTGGGCCTGCGCGCGCGGCGGCAGGACAACGCTGCCCTGTTCGACGTGCGCATCGAGCTGCAGCCGCAGGAAGGTGTGCTGCTGCGCGCCGGCTACAGCGCGGTCGCCGAGGTCGAGGTCGCGCGCGCCGAGAACGTGCTGCAATTGCCCGAACGCTGCCTGTCGCACCGCGGCGGCGCATCGTTCGTCACCGTGCGCCTCGCCGACGGCAGGACCGAGGAACGCGCGGTGAAGCTCGGCCTCGGCGACGGCCTGCAGGTCGAAGTGCTGGATGGCGTGCGCGAAGGCGAGGTCGTGCTCGAGCCGGTCGTGCGCTGATGCCCGCGTTCGCCGAGACGCTGCAGGAGCTGTGGCGCGATCTGCGCGCGCAGAAGCTGCGCACGGCGCTGTCGTTGCTCGGCATCGCCTGGGGCACGCTGGCCGTGGTGCTGCTGCTGGCGTTCTCGTTCGGCTTCGAGGAACTGTTCGCGGAGCGCGCGCGCGGCCTCGGCGACGCGGTGACGATCGGTTGGCCCAGCCGCACGACGCTGCCGGCACAGGGCTTCCCGGCCGGTCGGCTGCTGCGCGTCGACCGCGACGACGTGCTCACCGTGGCGGCCGAGGTGCCCGCGGTGCAGGCGATCAGCGCCGAGTTCGCGACCACCGAGCGCGTGCGCCTCGGCGGCACCGTGCACCGCGTGCCGCTGTCCGGCGTCGATCCCGAGTTCGCGACGCTGCGGTCGCTGCGGCCCGCCGCCGGTGGCCGCTTCCCCAACGCGCGCGACGGCGAACTGCGCGCGCGCGTGGTGTTCCTCGGCGATGTGCTCGCGAAGACGCTGTTCCCGCAGCAGGACCCGCTCGGCCGCACCGTCACGCTGCGAGGCCTGACGTTCACCGTGGTCGGCGTGCTGCAGAGCAAGCTGCAGGACAGCGACTACGGCGGCCAGGACAAGGACCGCGCGTGGATCCCGGCGACGACGTTCCTGGCGGTGTTCGGCCAGCGCGGCGTCAGCAACTTCGTGTTCCGCGCGCACGACGCGAACGCGCAGGACGCCTGCACGCGCGAACTGGTCGCCGCGTTCGCGCGCCGGCTGCAGTTCGATCCAGCCGACCGGGAGGCCTTCTCGCTGTGGGACACCACCGAGCAGCGCCGCATGCTCGGCTTCATCTTCCTCGGCTTCCACACGATGCTCGGCATCGGCGGCGTGTTCACGCTGGTGGTCGGGGGCTTGGGCATCGCGCACCTGATGCAGTTGATGGTGCGCCGGCGCACCGTCGAGATCGGCCTGAAGCTCGCGGTCGGCGCCGAGCCGGCGCGCGTGCGAAACGAGTGGCTCGTGCAGGCGCTCGCGCTGGTGCTGGCGGGTGCCGGCGGCGGCCTGCTGCTGGCGCTGGCCGCGATCGCGGCGGTGCGCGCGTCGCCGTTCACGACGCAGGTCGGCATGCCGTTCGTGCCGCTGCCGCTGGCGATCGCCACCGCGGCGCTGCTGGCCGGCATCGCGTTCGTCGCCGGCTACCTGCCGGCGCGCACCGCATCGCGCCTCGATCCGGTCGCCGCCCTGCGAGGTGGCGCATGAACGAACTGCGCGAACTGCTGCGCGAGACGTGGAGCAATCGCCGGCGCTTGCTGCCGGTCGTGATCGGCCTGTGCTTCGGCACGCTCGGCCTGTCGGTGCTGCTCGCGTTCGGCGATGGCTTCGACACCGCGATGAACGGCGCGCTACAGCGCTCCGGCGAGACGATGGTGCGCTGGTTCGGCGGCGTGACGTCACGGCCGTTCCGCGGCCAGCCGGCGGGCCGCGGGATGGCGCTGCTGCCCGACGACGTCGCACTGCTGCGGCAGGTTCCGGGCGTGCTGGCAGCAAGCCTCGAGACCGGAATCAACGCGCGCGTCGTCAGCGACGATGGCACGCGCAGCGCCAACCCGTACATCGCCGCGGTCGGTCACGAATGGCTCGCCATCCGCCGCCGCACGGTCGAACCCGGTGGCCGCTTCCTGTCGCCGCTCGACGAAGTGGAACGCCGTCGCGTCGCCGTCATCGGCGCCGAGCTGGCGCAGCAGCTGTTCCGCCGCGAGGACGTCGTCGGCCGCACGCTGCGCGTGTTCGACCAGCCGTTCACGATCGTCGGCGTGCTCGGCATCGAGACGGCGCTGATGCAGAGCAACGGCAACGACTCCGGCAAGCTGTTCGTGCCGTTCGCGACCGCCGCACCGCTGCGTGGCCTGCGCAACCCGCAGATCGTGATGGCCCGCATCGACGACGCCGGCCGCGCGCGCGAACGCGAAACGCAGCAGCGCGCGCTGCTGGCCGGCCGGCTGCAGTGCGATCCCGCCGACCGCGCTGCCCTGCGCGTGTCGAACCACGCGCTGACCGCGCGCGACATCCGCGGCATCGTCACCGGCACGCGCGTGTTCCTGCTCGTCATCGGCGTGCTCGGCCTGCTGGTCGCCGCGGTCGGCGTCGCCAACATGACCGTCGTGCTGGTCGAGGAACGCGTGCCCGAGATCGGCCTGCGCATGGCGTTCGGCGCCACGCCGGCGCAGATCCGCTGGCGCCAGCTCGCCGAGACGCTGGCGATGGTCGGCATCGGCGGCGGCAGCGGGCTGTTGCTCGCGGCGCTGCTGCTGTGGGGCGTCAACCAGGTGCCGCTCGATCCGGTGGCGAAGGGCTACCTCGGCGATCCACTGCTGTCGGTGACGACGTCGCTGGTGATCGCGGGCCTGCTCGGCCTGTGCGGCGGCATCGCCGGCTGGCATCCCGCATCGCGCGCGGCCGCGGTGCAACCGGTGGAGGCTCTGCGTCATGACTGAACCGCTGCTGTCGCTGCGTTCTGCCACCAAGGTCCACGACCGCGGCGGCGCTCCCGTGCACGCGCTCGCCGGCGTCGATCTCGACGTGCAGCGCGGCGACTACGTGGCACTGACCGGCCCTTCCGGCTCGGGCAAGTCGACGCTGATGAACCTGATCGGCTGCCTCGACCGACCGACCGCCGGCCACTGCCGCATCGCCGGCACCGACACCACCGCGCTCGATCCAGCGGACCTCGCCGCGCTGCGGCGGCGCATCGGCTTCGTGTTCCAGTCGTTCCATCTGCTGCCGGGCCTCACCGCGGTGCAGAACGTCGCGCTGCCGCTGCGCTACGGCAACGTCGCCCCCGCCGCACGCGAACGCGCCGCCACGGCGATGCTGGAACGCGTCGGCCTCGGGGCGCGGCTTCACCACCACCCGCGCGAACTGTCGGGCGGCCAGCAGCAGCGCGTCGCGATCGCGCGCGCTCTGGTCACCACGCCCGACCTGCTGCTCGCCGACGAACCCACCGGCAACCTCGATTCGCGCGCTGGCGTCGAGATCCGCGACCTGCTCGAGGAGCTGTGGCGCGAAGGCCGCACGCTGGTGGTCGTCACGCACGACGAGGCGCTGGCTGCGCGCGCCGCGCGCATCGTGCGGTTGCTGGACGGGCGCATCGTGCGCATCGATACGGGCGCGGGTGCCGGCGCTGCGTCGTGAGCTGACACGACCCGGGTGACCGCGCTCCAGACGCTGGTTCCCCGTGCCGGCACTGCCGGCCGGACCTCGAACCGAGCCTCGGGGAATCCGACCACCCACCCCCTTCGTCCTCGCAGGGCGATCACGGTTCCTGCCATGGCATGCAGTCGTGCTGCCCATGTCTCCGGTCCGGCTGGGTCCTTGGAACCCATGCTTCCAGTCCCGGGTGTCGCCACGGTTTCCGGTCTGCACGCCGCCCGACCCTTGCATCCTCGCCTCAGACCCAATATCATTGCGGATTCAAGATGGAGTCGCGAACGAGAACACCTGCCAAAGCGAACCGGCGCAGCTCCGCCAAAGCCAAGCCAGCAGTCGCCCAGCTGCTACCGTTCCGCGCCACCCACGGCGGCCGCCGTCCCGGCGCTGGCCGCAAGCCGACCGGCGACCGCGCCGGAATCCCGCACGACACGCGAGCGGCGCTGGCGGCGCGCTTCCCGGCGCACGTGACGGTCAAGCTGCGCGAACACTTGCCGGCGCTGCGCCGTCGCGACGCCTACGCCGCCCTGCGCACGGCCTTCGCTGCCGGCTGCGACCGCAACGGCTTCCGGCTCATCCACTACGCCGTGCTCAATGACCACCTGCACTTCGTCGTCGAGGCAGCCGACCGCCGCGCGTTGTCGCGCGGCATGCAGGGCCTGCTGGTGCGCATCGCCCGCACGCTGAACCGGCACTGGAAGCGGCGCGGGCGGGTGTTCGCCGATCGTTACCACGACCACATCCTGCGCTCGCCGCGCGAGGTACGGAACGCGCTGCGCTACGTGCTGGGGAACGCACGCCACCACGCGACCGAAGGCCGCATGGTGGCGGTGCCGCAAGCCATCGACACCTACACCTCGGCCCCGTGGTTCGACGGCTTTCGCGAGACAATCGTCGTGCGCGGCCTGCAAGCCGTCGTGCGCCCGGTCACCGATGCGCACACTTGGCTGCTGACGATCGGCTGGCGTCGCCACGGGCTGCTTTCGGTGGCGGAACGGCCAGCCTGAGCCGAGTCGCCCTCAGGGCGGCGTGGCTCCGCGATCACGGCAAGCGGATCGCCAGCACCGAACTCTCGCCCTTCGCACCGTCCATCCGGGTCACGACGAACAGCCGTTCGCCATCGGTCTCCAGGTCCCCGGTGATCTCCGAACCCTCGGACGGCCGCAGCTTCCACCGCAGCTTGCCGGACGCGCGCTCCAGCGCGTAGACGGTGCCCTCCATCGCTCCGAAGTAGACCGTGTCGCCGCGCACCACCGGACACGCGTAGATCGCGAGCGTGCGATTCTCGACCTGGTCGATCGGGAACGTCCACGCGACGCGGCCGACCGCCGCATCGATCGCGCGCACCGTGCCGTCGCAGCAGCCGCAGTAGACGAACCGGTCCTGCAGCGCGCCCATCGCTTCATTGCGTGACTCCGTCGCGACCTTCCACTGCTGCTTGCCGATCTGCTTGTCGACGGCGTAGACGTGGTTGTCCTGGCTGCCCACGTAGACGAACAGCGGACCGATCGCGGGCTTGCCGTACATCCAGCCCTCGGTCTTGAAGTCCCACAGCCGCTTGCCGGTCGCGGCGTCGAACGCGAGCGTGCGGCACTGGTCGAACACCGACAGCGCCACCATCTCACCATCGGTCGCCGCCGCACACGGCCGCGCCGGTTCGCTGAAGCGCGCATCCGAACCGCGGAAGCCGGGCGGATCGTCGGGCCGATCCTCGAGGTAGTCGCTCTCCCAGCGCAGCTTGCCGTTCTTCAGATCGAAGCCGTAGACCTTGCCGTCCGCACCGCCGGCGACGACGACACCCTTCGCCACCGCCGGCCCGGCGACGCCAGCCGCGACCGCCGTGGACCACACCGTCTCGCCGTCCTTGGCGCGGAACGCGTAGAGGCCCTGGTCGGTGCCGACGAGCACCAGCGCCCCTTGCTCTTGCGCGGCGTGCGTGATGCCGAAGTAGCGATCGCACGAGAGCTTCTCCTTGCCGAGCCAGCGCGGCTTGCCGGTCGCGGCATCGATCGCGTGCACGAGGCCCTTGCGATCGAGTGCGAACAGCACGCCATCGCCGACGACGACGTGGTCGAAGTCGCTGGGCTGCGGCGCGTAGCGCCACGCGACTTCGGCGACCGGGGGCTTCGCGGGCGCTTGCAGCGCGGGGGCGTCCTGGGCAAACGCGGCGGTGAGGCAACCGAACGTGGCGACGGCGATGCGGCTGGCGTGGCGCATGCAGCCATCGTGCAGCCTCGGCACGCGAGCGTCGACCGCGCCTGATGAGGAAGTGCACGTAATGGGCTCGCCGCGAGCGGCTCATGCCGGCCCTCATGATCTCCCCCCTGCTCCTGTCCTTGGGGACGGCCGCGCTCATCGCCCAGGCCGTGCCCACTCCCGTTCGCCCCCAGGACCCGCCGCCCCAAGTCCTGGCGAGCTCGCAGTTCCACGGCGTGCACATCGACGCGGAACGCCATCCCGACGGCGGCTTCTGGGCGCGTGGAGAGCACTACAAGATGCGGTTCGCGGCGGATGGCGCGCAGTACCTGCCGCTGTTCAGCTCGCGCACGCCGCGCCACTACCCGCTGCACTTCCGCAGCGAGGCGAACGTCGAGCCCGTGCTGCACGCGAACGGCTGCTCGTTCGATCGCGGCGACGTCGTCGAACGCTGGGACCTGCGGCCGGAAGGCGCCGAACAGAGCTTCGTGCTGCGCCGCCGCCCCGCCGGAGACGTGCTGCTGCTGCCAGTGACGACGGACCTGCCGTTCGGCGGAACCGGCCCGCAGGGGCTGCGCTTCGTCGCCGAGGGATGGGGCGAGGTCGCCTATGGCCAGGCCTTCGCGATCGGCGCCAACGGCGCGCGCACAGCGCTGCCGACGGCGTGGACGGGCCACGCGATCCGCATCGAGCTGCCGGCCGATGCGCGCTATCCGCTGACCGTCGATCCGTTCGTGGCGACGATCGGCGTCGCCAGCAACGAAGCCTTCGACAACCGCAATCCGGACGTCGCGTTCGAGGTCGAGTCGGGACGCTGGGCCGTGATCATGGAAGAGCGCGTGTCGGCGTTCGACACCGACATCAAGGTGCGCCGCTTCGATGCGGCCGGTGTGCTGCTCGAAACCGACTACTTCGAGTCGGGCACCGCCACGGCAATCGAACCGGCGATCGCGGCCGCCCATGGCAATGGCGCAGCGCCCCGGTTCATGAGCACGTGGCTCGAGAGCGGCACAATGCGGGGCCGCCGCATCGACGCCACGGCAGCCTCCCCGTTCAGCACGATCACGATCGCATCCAACAACGTGCAGCAGGCCGACATCGCCGGAAGTCCCCTCGGGCAATTCGGCATCACGTACGTCCTCGACGACGTGATCACGCTGCCGACACTGCACACGCGGATCGTGCTCGCCTCCGGCCTCCTGCAGTCGCCAGTCTCGCACGGCAGCTTCTCCGGGTGCGTCCAGGTCCGCATCGCCGACATGCCCCTCGCCCCGCAACACTGGCCGATCGCCATCACGGACCAGCTCTCCGGATGCCTTGCCGGGGACATCCGGTTCCTCGCCATCAATGCCTCCGCTGGGGTCGAAGCGACCTTGACGACGATCGCCGGTGCCGTCGGTGACGACGACCGCAACGCCGACATCGCCTGGAACGGCACGCATGGCCTCGTCGTGTGGGATCGCGACATGGGCAGCCACCACGACATCTTCGGCCAGGTGTTCACCCACACCGCCGCGGGTTACCAGATGGTCGGCGCGGTACGCAACCTGACGGCGATGGAGCCCGGCATCACGGTCGGCAACGACCAGCGCAAGCCCGTCATCGCCTGCGACGGCGTGCGCTTCGCGGTGTGCTACATGGAGGGCAGCACCCCGAAGCCGGTGTGCGCGACGTTCGCGGTGGTGAACGGGCTGCTCGTCTGCCACGAAGGCCACGTGCCGATCGCCACGGCCAACCTCGATCACGACAACCACGGCATCGCCGCGATGGGCACGACCGGCGGCCCGACCACGCGCTACTTCGTCGTCACCGACGAACGCGACGGCAGCAACGATTACGACGTGCAGGGCCTGTTCTACGACGGCCGGCAGACCGGCACGATGTTCACGACGGTGGGCACCGGCTGCACGCCGACCGGCTTCGCGCAACCGCAGCTGACGGTGACCGGCGGCAGCGACCTCGGCAACACGTTCACGCTGCAGATCAGCGGGCACCGCGGGCTGCCCTTCGTGATGGCCAGCAATCCGCTCAGCCCGGCGCCGCTGCTGTGCTTCGCCGGCCTGCTCAACCAGTGCCGCCAGGGCGTCGCACTGCCGCTGATCCTGGCGCAGTTCGGCACCACGCTGCCGGTGCTGGTGCCGACGAACACCGCGCTGGTCGGCGCCACGCTCGCGTTCCAGGGGCTCGACCTGAACGCGACCGGTGCCTGCGGCACAGCACTCCTCGGGCTGCCGTTCGTGGTCACCGACACCGTGCAGGCGACGGTGCGCTGAACGGATGCTGCCTGCCGCTCGCGCGGCAGGTGGAACACCTCGCCGGCCGCGGCGCGGCGGCGCTAACGTGCCGCTGACGCTGAGCAGAAGTAGTCCATGATGCGGCGATGCGCGCGCTCCGCTTCGCGTTCCTCGTCCTGCTCCTTGCCGGCGCGCTGACCGCGCAGCGCCCGAGCACGTGGCGCTGCAAGCACGTGCTGGCACCCGATGGCACGACGTGGCTCGACGACATGGTCGTCACGACGCTGCTCGATCGCATCGTCACCGTGCAGCCCGCCAAGCCCGACCAGCAGGTCGATCACGACTTCGGCGACGCGTGGCTGATCCCCGGCCTGATCGATCTGCACACGCACCTGCTGCTGAAGCCGTACGACCAGATGAAGTGGGACGACCAGGTGCGGTCCGAGTCGACCGAACTGCGCACGCTGCGCGCCAGCAAGCACGCGCTCGACACGCTGCGCGCCGGCTTCCTCGCGATCCGCGACCTCGGCACCGAAGGCGCCGACTACGCGGATGCAGCCCTGCGCACGGCGATGGACGAAGGCCACGTGCGCGGGCCGCAGCTGTTCGTCGCGACGCGCGCGATCGTCAAGCAGGGCTGCTACGGCCCCGATCCCGAAGACCCGACCACCAAGAAGGGCGCACAGGCGGTCGACGGCATCGACGCGATCCGCGCCGCGGTGCGCGAGCAGGCGAAGGGCGGCGCTGACTGGATCAAGGTCTACGCCGACTACCGCCACGGCAAGTCCGGGCCGGTGGCGCCGACGTTCACGCTGGAGGAACTGCAGGCGCTGTGCGACGAAGCGGCGAAGGCGAAGCTGCCGGTCGCCGCGCACGCGACGACCGACGAGGGCATCCGCCGCGCGGTCGAAGCCGGCGTGCGCACGATCGAGCACGGCGCTGGTGCTTCCGAGGCGACGTTGCGGCTGATGAAGGAACGCGGCGTCGTGCTGTGCCCGTGCCTTGCCGCGACCGAAGCGATCGTGCGCTACGCGGGGCACCAGGGCCCGATCGTCGAGCGGCTGAACGTCGGCAAGATCGCGTTCCAGCGCGCGCTGGCGGCGGGTGTCACGATCGCGTGCGGCAGCGACGCCGGCGTGTTCGCGCATGGCGACAACGTGCGCGAGCTGGAGCTGATGGTCGAGTACGGCATGACGCCGGCACAGGCGCTCGCTTCGGCGACGACCGTCGCGGCGAAGGTGCTCGGCAGCGAGCGGTTCGGTGCGGTGCGGCCGGGTGCGATCGGCTTCGTGGTGCTGCGCCGCAACCCGCTGCAGGACATCACGGCGCTACGGCGCGTGGTCGCGGTCGTGCGCGAGGACAACGAGCTGCTGCGCTGACGCGCACGCTCACTTCGGCGCGTCGGGAACGGCGCGCGGCCAGGCAACGTACGTGCCCGTGGTCGGGACAAAGGACCACGGCTACCATCCGCGCCCTCTCGATGCTCGCTCGACGCGATCGCATCGCTCCATCGCATGGACCCACTGCAACGCGCGCGCACCTTCGGCTGGTGGTCCCTGCTGGTCTGGCTGTCGCTCGGCCTCGTGCTCGAGGCGCTGCACGGCTTCAAGGTCGGCTGGTACCTCGACGTCGTGAACGACACGCGGCGGCTGGTGTTCACCCTCGCGCACGTGCACGGCACGCTGCTGAGCCTCGTGGTGCTGGCGTTCGCGGCGACGATGCCGAAGGGCGCGCCCGCGCTCGCGCGCGCCGGCCTGTGCCTGCGCGCCGCCGCCGTGCTGATGCCGCTCGGCTTCCTGCTCGGCGGGCTGCGCGTGGCCGGCGGCGATCCGGACTATGGCATCGTGCTGGTGCCGATCGGCGGCGTGCTGCTGTTCGTCGGTGTGCTGCTCGCCGCGCGTTCGGCCAGCGCGGCGGAGTGATCGCCGAGGGGCCCCTCCTGCTCAGCAGGGAACGCGACCGCTACCTTAGCGGGATGCCCCACACTCGCCTGACGTTCCTGCTGCTGTCGTCGGCTGTCGCCGCCCAGACGACACACTTCGTCGGGGCCGGCGGCTTCCCGCAGATCCGCAATGCGCTGGCGATCGCGGCATCAGGCGACGTGATCGTGGTGCAGTCGGGCACCTATGCGCAGTTCGACGTCACGGTCGGCGTGACCATCCGCGCGCTGGTGCCGGGCGCCGTGACGATCGCCTACAACGCGGCCTTCGCGCCGCCCGGGTGCGCCACGACGCCGGGCTGCCCGGCCACCCAGGGACCGACGCGCTTCCTGGTTCCCAATGGCCAGACTGCGCACGTCGTCGGCCTGCGGTTCGACGGCTCATACACGGGGCAGGTGCCCTTCGTCAGCGGCCGCGTCGAGGTGACCGGCGGTCTGGTCACGTTCGACCAATGCGAGTTCCTGAGCACGGCCCCGGTGGCGTTGCGCATCGATCAAGCGCAGGTCCACATGCAGCACTGCACTGCCACGGGGCTCAGCTTCGTCAACCCGGGAACCCAGGGCGTGTACGCGACCCAGTCGTACGTCACGGTGGTCGGCGGCTCGTTCACGGGCGGAAGCATCGCCCTCGGCAGCGGCCTCGCCGCCGACGGCCTGCGCCTGGACAACACCTTCTTCTACGGCAGTGGGTTCACGGCCTTGGGCGGGCTGTCAGCCTCCGCACAGCCGGGGTTGGGCATCCGGGCGAACGGCGGCGAGACGTGGGTCTCGAACGCATCGATCACGGGCGGCAACAACACCTGCGGTCTCCAGGTGCCGACCGGGCTGCACTTCGCGCGGATCACGTCCGCCGTGCCCGCGTGCGCCATGCAGGGCGGCGGGGTACTCGGCGTCCTGCGGCCAGCGCCGCTGCAGATCGGCACGACCTTCACGCTCGACTTCCGCACCGTGCCGAACGGCTTCGCCGCGGTGCTCGCCAGCCAGCAACTGACGACGAACGACACCAGCGGACTGCTCTATCCCGAGCCGTTCCTCGATCCGACCGGCTTGCTCGATGGCGGGCTGGTCGTCGCCAATGCGTCCGGTTCCGCGATCGCCTCGTATGCGGTGCCAAACAGTGCGGCGCTGGTAGCGCAGACGTTCTGGTTCCAGGGCATCACGGGCCTGACGTTGCCGCTGCTGACGAGCCCCGTGGTCGGCGGCCTCGTGCGCTAGCGGCAACGGGACGCGGTCGGACCGCGACGGTCAGAAGAACCCGACCGTCAGCTGCAGCGCGTTGCTCGCGGTGATGGCGACGATGGCGCCTTGCGCAGCGAACTCGGCGGGCACCAGCTGGTCTGGCGCCCGGGAGCGCGCATGCACCCGCGATCGCACCCGCCGGTCCATCCTCCGGCGCCACCTCGTCGACCGCGAACTCTCAGTCGGCCGCGACGCCTTCGACGACGCTGAGCGGGCACCCCGTCGCGTGCACCTTCTTCAGCTTCAGCCCGGCCCGCGCGAACAGCTGCTTGAAGTCCGCAACGGTGCGTTCGCGACCGCCGGTCAGCACCAGCATGTTGATGTCGAGCTGCTTGCCCCAGTGCGGCTCGTTGCCGGCGGGGACGACGTTGTCGACGACCAGCACGCGGCCACCCTTCGCCATCGCCTGGCGGCAGTGCGTCAGGATCTGCACGCACAGCTCGTCGTTCCAGTCGTGCAGGATGTACTTCATCACGTAGCCGTCGGCGCCCTGCGGCACGCCCGCGAAGAAGTCGCCGGCGACGAAGTCGACGCGGCCCGCGAGCCCCGGCGCGGTGAGCAGCGGCGCCTGCTGCGCCTGCGCCACGACCGGTGCCAGGTCGAACAGCGTGCCCTTCACCTTGCCGTGCTGCTGCAGGATCGCGGCCAGCAGGTGGCCCTGCGAACCGCCGACGTCGACGAGGTGCCGGATGCGGCCGAAGTCGTAGCCGGCGGCGATCGCCGGGCACTCCGCGCCCGAGATGCTCGACATCGACTCCGCGAACACCTTCAGCTTGTCCGGGTGCTGGTGCAGGTACTCGAAGATCTTGCAGCCGAGCACTTCCTCCAGCGGCGTCATCGTGCGCGTGACACCGTCCAGCAGCTTCTCCCACGACTTCCAGTTGTAGTCGTCGATCATCATCAGCGCGAAGTTGCGCATCGAGAACGGCACGTCGCTGCGCAGCGTGCCGCCGAGTTCGGTCAGCGCGAAGCGGCCGGGCGACTTCTCGACGAACAGGCCCGCGGGCGCGAGCGCGCGCAGCACGCGGAACAGGCGCTGCTCGTCGACGTTCACGGCGGCGGCGAGTTCGGCGACCGGCTTGGCGCCCTTCACCAACAGGTCGGCGATGCCGAGGCGCGCGACGACGAACACCATCTGCGACGTCCAGTAGCCGGTGATCAGGTCGAGCATCTGCGCCGGCAGCGGCTTGCCGGCGGGTGCTGCGGGCGCCTTGGCCTTGGCCATCGGCTTGCTGGCGGGCTTCGCCTTCTTGGTCGGCTTCTTGGCCATCTTGACCGGCTTCTTGGCCGGCTTCGCGGAAGAGCGCTTGCCGCTCGTGGGCTTCGTCTTCTTCATGGGGATGGGCTCGTGCTCAGCGCGCCAGGTGCTTCTTGGTCTCTTTGCGGCACGCCTTGATCAGCGCGTCGGCGGCCTTCGGGTCCTGCTGCGCTTCGAGCAGCGCCGACAGCATCAGCGGCACGACGATCGTCGCGTCCGACTCGATGACGAACATCGGCGTGTCCTCGGTCAGCTTGTCCCACGTGATCTTCTCGTTCGGCGTGGCGCCCGAGTACGAGCCGTAGGACGTCGTCGAATCGCTGATCTGGCAGAAGTAGGCCCACGGCTTCACGGGCTCCTGCAGGTCGTACTTGATCGACGGCACCACGCAGATCGGGAAGTCCCCGGCGATGCCGCCACCGATCTGGAAGAAGCCGATGCCCTTGCCCTTCGAGAGGCGGCGGTAGTCGTCGTACAGCTGCCCCATGTACTCGATGCCCGACTTGACGATGCTCGCGCTGCATTCGCCGAGCTTCACGTGCGACGCGAAGATGTTGCCGAACGTGCTGTCCTCGTGGCCGGGCACGACGATCGGCAGGTTCTTCTCGGCGGCGGCGAGCAACCAGCACTCGTCCGGGTTGCCCTCGAACAGCTTCTTCGGCAGCCGCAGCACGAGGTCGTAGAAGTACTCGTGCCAGAAGCGGCGCTCGCCGTTCTTGGTCGCCTCGACCCACATCGGCACCAGCACCTTCTCGACCGCGCGGAACGCCTCGTCCTCGGGGATCGACGTGTCGGTGACGCGCCGCATGCGGTTCTGCAGGATGCGGGTGTCGTCCTGCTTGGTGAAGTAGCGGTACTCGGGGAAGTCCTTGTAGCCGTGGTGCGCGACCAGGCGGAACAGCGACTCCTCGAGGTTGGCGCCCGTCACGGACAGGCCGTGCACCAGGCCCGCGCGGATCGCCGGCGCCAGCGTGATGCCGAGCTGCGCGGACGACATCGCCCCGGCCACCGCCCAGTACATGCGCCCACCGGCGCGGATGTGGTCGTGGTAGGCGAACAGCGCGTCGCGCGTGCTGCGCGAGTTGAAGTTCTTGTAGTTGCGGGTGACGAACTCGAGCAGCGGAAGGCCGGCCATTGGGGCGAGTCGTTTATCACAAGCCGCGGCGTGATTCGCGGGCGCAGTGCCGCGCGGCGCGTGAATCAGCGCAGGCGCCGCATCACTTGCCCGCTTCCACCTTCGGCTGCAGCGCGCGCTCGAAGAACGCGAACACGTCCGGCAGCGCGAACTGCACCACCGCCAGGTGCTCGACGTCCGCGTACTCGTGCCAGCTCGCGTCGGCCCCGGCCTTCACCAGCGCCTTGTGCAGCGTCAGCGCGCCGCCGCGGCCGAAGTCGCGTTCGCCGGCGCCGACGAAGAACGGCCGCCCCGCGAGCCCCTGGCCCTTGCCGATGCCGCCGCCGCCGCCGAGCAGTGCGACAGCAGTGAAGCGTTCGGGCGCGCGCGCCGCCGCCGACGCCGCCTGCCCGGCCCCCATCGAGTGGCCGACCAGCAGCACCTTCGCGGTGTCGATCGGCCAGCGCGCCGCGAGCGCGTCGATCAGCTGCGGCGCGTCGTAGCTGCCGAGCAGCTCGCTGCGCGGCGCCACCAGGTACCAGCCGCGCGCCTGGCACAGCGTGACGATCGCGCCGGCACCGTAGCTGTCGAAGAACATGTTCTCGGAGCCCCCGGCGCCGTGCATCGCCAGCACCAGCGGCCGCTTCGCGTCGGGCAAGCTGTCCTTCGGCACCAGCAGCCGCACGGTCACGCCACCGCGGCGCAGCGGCACGCGCAGCCAATGTTCGCCGGCGCGTTCGGGCCCGAAGAACGGCTCGCCCTTGCCGCTCGCGACCAGCATCGCCTCGGCATCGCCCAGCAACCGCGCGCCGGGCAGCACGGTCTCCTCGGGCTTTTGCTTCGTCATCCCCGCCAGCTGCTTGGCCAGCAGCGGCGCCGTCGCGGCCTCGAGGCTGTCGTTCGCGGGCTTGTCCTCGGTCGCATTCGCCAACGCGGTGAGCCGCGGCGCGAGCTCCTTCGCCAGCGACAGGCCCTGGCTGCGCTGCTGCAACACGCGGTCACCGACGCGCAGCGTCCAGTTCAGCGTGCGATCGCCGAGGGCAGCGTCGGCGAGCGGCAGCGCTCCGGTGCACGGCAGTTCGCGCACCGGCACGCTCGCACGCGGCTTGCCGTCGCCATCGAGCGCGACGTCGAGCACGAGGCCTTCGGGGCAGGGTGCGTCAGTCGGGAACGCCACCGCCAGCGTGAACGCGACCGGCCCGGCCTGCGGATCGCACAAGCGCGCCGCCGTCGCGAACTGCACGCTGCGCGCGAACGTCGTCGCCGCGTCGGGCTCCGCGGCGAGCAGCCGGCGATCGGCGGCGTCGACGGCACGCGCGACCGCCTGCAGGTCGAAGCGGAAGAACGCCTGCACGGCGCGGTCGAGTTCGCGCAGCGACGCGGCGGTGCGTTCCTTGTCGGTGCTGGCGCCGAGGCGCTGTTCGTACGCGCGCAGCCGCAGGCCGAGTTCGTAGCGATCGAGCTGGGCAGCCAACGGTGCGACCAAGGCCGCCGGCAGGACGAACAGCGCACACGCGCGCAGACGAAGGAGCGAGGCCAGCATGGTGACGACCGTCGCCGAACGGCGCGCCGCCGTCCACTGCCATGCCGCGCAGCCCCAGGAAGCCGGGGTCTCGTGCCTTCGTGCCGCATGGCTACCATCGGGCGCATGCTCGCGACGGACCTGCTCACGCACGGCATCACGGCGGCTGTCACCACGCTCGTGCTCGCCGCCCTGGCTCCTCTGGCACTGCGGGCACCGAAGCGGATCGGCGACACGACCGAGCTGCGCTTGCCGAAGGCCATGCGCATCGTGGCCTGGCTCGGGATCGCCTTCTTCTCGAGCCTGCTGATCGGCCTCGTGGTGATGCTGCAGATCGATCCGGACGACCAGAAGCTCGTCCGCACGGCTTACATCGGCGTGCCGCTGTTCACGCTGTTGGCCATGGGCGCCCTGGGCGAGCTGCGCGTGCGCCTGGCGTTCGATGCGGAGGGCATCGGCGGCCAGACGGCATTCCGCGGCAAACGGCGCGTCGCCTGGCGCGACATCGTCGATGTGCGTTGGTCCAACGCGGGCTACTGGCTGCGCCTCGAAGATCGACACGGCACCGTACTGCGCGTGTCGGCATGGCTGCAGGGCCATCATCTCGTCGTCGACATGCTGCGCGAGCACGTGCAGAAGCAGGCCTGGGAACAAGCCGTGCGAGGCTGGTCGAAGCGGGCCAAGCTCTGACCCGGTGAGCAGGGGACGCGCCGTGGGTCGCACCCGATCGGACCCGGCCTTGGCTATGTTGGGTCCAATGCGCTGCTCGCTCATCCTCGGCACGTTCGCGTTGCTCTCCCTGCTGCCCGCCCAGGACCTCGCCGCCAAGGTCGACGCGCTGGCCAAGCCGCTCGCCGACGCCGGCCTCGCCGCGAGCCTCGTCGTCGGCGTCATCGATGGCGACACGCTGCTGGTGCGCGGCTACGGCAAGGTCGGCGAGAACGCGCCCGACGGCACGACGCTGTACGAGATCGGCTCGGTGTCGAAGGTGTTCACCGGCATCCTGCTCGCCGATGCGGTGACGCGCGGCGTGTGCAAACTCGACGACCCGGTGCAGAGCCTGCTGCCCGAAGGTGTCACGATGCCGAAGTGGGAGGCGACGCCGGTGCTGCTGTGGCACCTGTCGACGCACACGTCGGGGTTGCCGCGCCTGCCGAACATGAAGGGCAGCGACCCGAGCGATCCGTACGCACACTTCGACGAAGCGAAGCTGTTCGCCGAGGTCGGCAAGGCGCGCGTGCGCTGGGAACCGGGCAGCAAGTACGAGTACTCGAACTTCGCCGTCGGCCTGCTCGGCCACCTGCTGGCGAAGAAGCAGGGTTTCGCGTCGTTCGAAGCGCTGCTGAAGGAACGCATCACGACGCCGCTCGGCATGCAAG
>CAMAUH010000013.1 GCA_945861365.1 Candidatus Kuenenia stuttgartensis | reverse complement strand
GGGTGAGCCGCTCGGTGCCGTGGCGCCGCGCACCCCCGAACTGCAGCTGGCGCTGCGTCGTGCCGTCGGGGCTGGGCTCGTGCTGCAGGCGGTGGCCCTGGACCGTGTGGCTCCGGCGCACCTGCAGCAGTGGTTGGCCGCGGCCAGCGCGGCCCATCCGTGGAACGGGCTGTTCGTCGTCGGCGATGCGGCCGTGCTGGTTTCGGCGCCGCAACGACCGGCGGTGCGGGCCACGTTCGCGCAGTGGAGCGACGATGCGCGCTGGCTCGCGCATGCCGCGCATCTCGGCTGTACCGATGACGTGATGTCGGCGTTGCGCGGCACGGTGTGCCGGCCGCGCGAAGCGTTCGCCCCGGTGGCTGGGGCGGTCGGGCGCGCTGCCGCCCTGGCGGTGCTGCACGCCTGGTTGCAGCCAGAACCGGTGCACGAAGCGATGCGCGCCGATTCGTTGTTGTCGCACTGGACCGCGCAGCAGGCCGAACTGCGGCGCCAGGTCGCGCACATCCGCAGCCTCGACAGCAGTGCCACGGCGCGCGCCGAGGCGCAGGCGATCGCGCTGCGCTTCCTGCCGCAGGGCGCGCCGCATGCGCTGTTGCAGGCCGCACTCGGCCTCGAGGGTGCCGATGGTGTTCCCGTCGTGGCGCCGGCGACGGCGATCCGCCGCGCCTTCGCGATCGATCCGACCTGGCACCAGAACCTGCCGCCGGTTTGCGCCGGGTTGCCGAGTGTGCAGCAGGCCAGCGGCGAGCTCGAGGACCTGTCGCGGTTGCCGCCGCCGGCGCGCCTCGCCGCGCTCTGTGCCGAGGACACTCCGCTCGGCGTGGCGCTGCGGGTCCGCTTCCGCTCCGCTTGCGCGCGCGCCCTCGTGATCCAGCTCGCGGCTGCGCCGCTCTCGCCGGCTGCCAGCGGCGTGCTGCGCGAACTCGCCGACCCGTTCGTGCTGCGGGAAGCGGTGCTGGTGCTGCAGGCGCGTGCTGGTGAGCGCGAACTGCTCGGGTTGTGGCGGCACGATCTGCCGCCGCCCGCGGCGCTGGCGGTGCTGCTGCAGCGTTCGGCGGCGGACCGGGCGGCTCTGGCCACGGCGCTGCGCGGCCGGCGCGACCCGGGGTGCTGGCTGCTGCTCGCCGCACTGCTCGAGGCGGAGGAACTCGACGTGCGCGTGGTCGCCGGCGAGTTGCTTCGCGATGCTGTCGCAGGCGCCGTGCCGTACGAGCCGCAATGGCCGCAATCTGCGCGACACGAGGCAGCGGAACGGCTGCGCAGTCTGCATAATCGCGCGCCATGACTGACGTCACGGTCGCAACGCTCGCGCAAATGGTCGGCGGTCGCCTGATCGGCGATGGCTCTCGGCGCATTCTCGGGCTCGGTGACCTGCGCACGGCAGGCCCGGAGCGGATCGGCTTCGTCCGCGATGCCCGTTACCACGCCGCCGCGAAGGCGACGCGCGCCGGCGCCCTGCTCGCCGGCTCCGAGCTCACGACCAGCGCCAGCCAGATCGTCGTCGACGACGTCAACGTCGCCTACGCGAAGATCGCGTTGCACTTCCATCCGATCCCGCGCGCGACCGTGCACAGCATCCACCCGACCGCGGTCGTCGATCCTGGCGCCGAACTCGAGTCGCCGGTCGTCATCGGGCCGCGCGCAGTGGTCGGTCGCTGCCGCATCGGCGCTGGCACCATCGTGATGGCAGGGGCGGTCGTCGGCGATGGCAGCGTGATCGGGCGCGATGGTCTGCTGCACCCGAACGTGACGATCTACCACAGCGTGCAGATGGGGCAGCGCGTCGTGCTGCATGCGAATGCGGTGATCGGCGCCGATGGCTTCGGCTACGCGCAGGAAGGCAAGACCTGGCTGAAGGTGCCGCAACTCGGCATCGCGGTGCTCGACGACGATGTCGAGATCGGTGCTGGCACCGCGGTCGATCGCGGCGCGCTCGGCAGCACCCGGATCGGGGCGCGCACCAAGATCGACAACCTGTGCCACATCGCGCACAACTGCGTGATCGGCAGCGACGTCGTGATGGCCGCCGGCTGCATGGTCGCGGGCTCGACGACGATCGGCGATCGCTGCTGGCTCGCGGGCCAGGTCGGTATCAGCGGCCACCTGACCATCGGCGCCGACGTTCGTGTCGGGGGCGGCACCGTGATCCTGAAGGACATCCTGGAACCCGGTGACTACATGGGCCACCCGGTGCTGGAGAAGCGGCGCTTCCTGCGGCTGCTGCGCGTGCTGCGCGGTCTGGTGCCCGGTCGCGGCGAAGGCGACTGACGCGGTTCAGCTGCGCCGATCGTCCGGCAGCCATTCGGGCAGCCGCGCCCTGATCGCCGCGCGGATCTCGTCCCTGGCGCGTCGGTAGCGCGAGAGTTCGCCGCCGTACGGATCGGCGATGTCGAGCTGGTCCGGCCGCAGCAGCGTGATCTTGTCGCCGGCGTCGGGCATCTCCGCCAGCACCGCGCGACGGTGGCTCTGCGCGAGGCAGTAGATGCGGTCGGCGCGGGCGACCAGTTCCGGCGTCAAGACGCGGCTCTGGTGGTTCGACAGGTCGAGGCCGACCTCCGCGGCCGCGGCGCGGCTGCCTTCACTGGCCGGGTCGCCATCGACCGTCGCCGTGCCAGCGCTCGCGAACAGGAACCCGCGCGTGAGCAG
This sequence comes from Candidatus Kuenenia stuttgartensis, assembly GCA_945861365.1. Lineage (GTDB taxonomy): Bacteria > Planctomycetota > UBA1135 > UBA1135 > UBA2386 > UBA2386. Next base: position 17,872 of record CAMAUH010000013.1, on the reverse strand, counting down.
TTCGTCGGTCGGCGCCCGCAGCGCCTCGCCGGTGGCGGCGGCGGCGGCCGCTTCGGCGAGCGGCGAACGGCAGGTGTTGCCGGTGCAGACGAACAGCACCAGCGTGGCTGCCGTCTGCAGCACGTCGTCGCGCAGCAGGATGCCCTCGCGCTGCACGTGCAGCTTGCCGTCCGCCCAGCGCACGACGGTCGACGGGCTGCCCAACGGCGAGGGGCCGTCGTCGACCAGCAGATCGATCTCGTCGCCGAACTCGGCGAGGATCGCCGCCGCGGTCGTGCTCGGCGGTTGCCCTGCGCGCTGCAGAGCGGCCAGCCACAGCGGTTCCCCGAGCCCGGCGATCACCCGGCGCGTGAACTCGTGCGCGGGCACCCGCAGGCCGATCTCGCCGCCGCCGCGCGCGGGCACGATCACGGTCAGCGGGCCCGGCCAGTAGCGGTCGATCAGCCGCTGCACCGGGGGCGCCAGGCGCTCCGCCAGTGGGGCTGCGTCGGCCGCCCGTGCCAGGTGCAGCGCGAACACCGCGTCGTGGCTCCGCCCCAGCAAGCGACGCAGGCGCGGCGTCGCCCGTTCGTGACCGGGTCGCGCCGCGACGCCGTAGACGGTCTCGGTCGGCAACACGCACAGGTCGCCAGCCCGCAGCCTGGCCACCGTGGTCGCGACCAGTTGGTCGCGGGCAGCGGCCGCCAGGGGGACGCGTTCGCAGGGCATGGCCGCGCACCATAGCCAGCGTCGATGGGGGAATGCTCGCCACGCGCGAGCATTCCGTTCCGCAGCGGCCTATCTTCGGCGGGCCCGATGTCGCCCTCTGCCGCCCGCGAAGACCGCCTCGCCAGGATCCGCTTGCAGCGCCTGGCCCAGCTCGGCGCCCTGCTGGCCGGGTTCGCCCACGAGGTCCGCAATCCACTCAGCACGATCGGACTCAACCTGCAGTTGGTGTTGGAGGAGTTCCGCGAGCCGGAGACGCCGCGCGACAAGCGCACGCAGAAGCGGCTCGCCACGGTGGAAGGCGAGGTGCGGCGGCTGCAGAAGATCCTCGAGGAGTTCCTCAGTTTCGCCCGCACGCCCGAGCCGAAGCTGGCGCCGGTGCAGCTGAACGACCGCCTGCAGGCGCTGGTCGACTTCCACGAGCCGGAGTTCCGCGATGCCGGCGTGGCGCTGCGCTACTTCCCCGGGGCGGACCTGCCACCGGTGTCGGCGGACTGGAACCACGTGCAGGCGGCCGTCGCCAACCTGCTGCGCAACGCGCGCGAAGCGACGCCTGGTGGTGGCCAGGTGATGGTCTCCGCGGTGCGCGATGGCGCCCACGTCGCCGTGCGGGTGACCGACAGCGGTGCCGGCATCGCGCCCGAGCTGCAGCCCCGCGTGTTCGATCCGTACTTCTCGACCAAGAAGACCGGTACGGGCCTCGGTCTGCCGACCGTTCGCCGCGTCGCCGAAGAGCACGGCGGCTCGCTGACCCTCGAGTCCGAGGTCGGCAAGGGCACGCAGTTCACGCTGCGTCTGCCGCTGGTGCAACCTGGCGGCGACACGGAGTCGCAAGCATGAGCATGGATCCGATCCTCGTCGTCGACGATGACGACGCGCTGCGCCAGACCCTCGTCGAGGCGCTCGAAGTGCTGCCGGTGCAGATCACGGCGGCCAGCAGCGGTGCCGAAGCCGTGCAGCTGCTCGGCGAACGTCGCTTCGCCGTCGTGGTGACCGACCTGGTCATGAAGGGCGTCGATGGCTTCGCGGTGTTGGCGGCGGCCAAGCAGGGCTATCCCAACTGCCGCGTCGTGATGCTGACCGGCCACGGCAGCCGCGATGTCGCGGTGCAGGCGATGGAGCAGGGGGCCACCTACTACGTCGAGAAGCCGGTCGACCTCGCCGACCTGCGCGCCAAGGTCAAGAAGTCGCTCGGCGACCACCAGAAGGACGTCGCCTACGACGACCTGCGCGGCCAGTTCGAGCGCACCTTCGGCATCGAGGGCGTGGTGGGGCAGGACCAGAAGATGCAGCGCGTGATGGCGCTGGTGCGGCAGATCGCCGGCACCGCGGCCTCGGTGTTGATCCTGGGGCCGTCCGGCACCGGCAAGGAGCTGATCGCGCGCGCCGTGCACAACCTGTCGCCGCGCAGCAAGCGCCCGTTCGTCGCGATCAACTGCGGCGGCATGTCCGAGGGCACCATCGAGAGCGAGCTGTTCGGCCACGTGAAGGGTGCCTTCACCGGCGCCGTCGCCGATCGCGAGGGCAAGTTCGAGTACGCCGCCGGCGGCACGTTGTTCCTCGACGAGGTCGGCGAGATGCCGTTGTCGACGCAGGTGAAACTGCTGCGCGTGCTCGAGGAGCGCTCGGTGTCCCGGCTCGGCGACAACAAGCTGCGGCCGGTCGACGTCCGGGTGTTGGCGGCGACCAACGCCGACCTGCAGCAGAAGGCCAAGGACGGCACGTTCCGGCAGGACCTGTACTTCCGCCTGAAGGTCGTCACGATCGACCTGCCGGCGCTGCGGGAGCGTCGCGGCGACATCAAGCTGTTGGCCGACCACTTCCTGAAGCACTTCAGCAAGCTGCACGGCAAGGACGTCGAGTCGATCGATCGTGATGCCCTGGTCGCGCTGGTGCAGTACGACTGGCCCGGCAACGTGCGCGAACTGCGCAACGCGATGGAGTCGATGGTGGTGCGTGCCCGCGGCAACATCCTGACCCGCGCCGACCTGCCGCCGGAGATCTGGGCACCAGCCCCTGCCGACACCGATTCCTGGCAGTTCCTGGCCGGCCGCACCTGGTCCGAGGTCGAGCAGAACCACATCCGGGTGTCGCTGCAGCTGTGCGGCGGCAACCGCCTGAAGACGGCCCGCGCCATGGGCCTCAGCGAGCGCACGCTGTATCGCAAGATCAAGGAGTACGGCCTGTGAGCGAACCCAGCCCGGCCCGATCCGACGTGGATGCGACCCGACCTGCTGCCTACATTCCCCGACCAGCCATGACCGAACCCTCCGCCAAGCCCTCATTGCAGGATGGCCTCGCCTTCGAGCGCCCCTTGAACGACCTGCAGGTCAAGATCGACGAGCTGCGCAAGCTGAACTCGGGCTCCCACCTGGAGCTCACCGGGGAGATCGAATTGCTCGAGGAGCGTCTGCGACGCCAGACCGCGGACGTCTACGCGCAGCTGTCGCCGTGGGAACGCGTCAACGTGGCGCGCCACTCGGACCGGCCGCTGACCACGGATTACGTGCAGCTGATGCTGGACGACTTCGTCGAACTGTGCGGCGACCGCGTGTTCGGCGACGACCGCGCGATCCTCACCGGCCTCGCGACGATGGGTGGGGTGCGATTCCTGCTGGTCGGCCACCGCAAGGGCAAGACGGTCAAGGATCGCCTCGCCTGCAACTTCGGTTGCGCGCACCCGGAGGGCTACCGCAAGGCGATGCAGAAGATGCGTCTGGCGGAGAAGTGGAAGCTGCCGATCGTGACGTTCATCAACACGCCCGGTGCCTATCCGGGCATCGGCGCCGAGGAACGTGGCCAGGCGTCGGCGATCGCCCGCAACATCCTCGAGATGTTCGAGCTGAAGGTGCCGATCCTGAGCATCGTCATCGGCGAGGGCGGCTCTGGCGGTGCGCTCGGCATCGGTGTCGGTGACCGCGTCGGCATGCTGGAGAACAGCTACTACTCGGTCATTTCACCCGAAGGCTGCGCGGCGATCCTGTGGAAGAGCGGTGAGAAGGCGCCCGAGGCTGCGGATGCACTGAAGCTCACCAGCAAGGACCTGCTGCGTCTCGGCCTCGTCGACAAGGTGATCGAAGAGCCGCTGGGTGGTGCGCACCGCGATCCGAAGGGCGCCATCGAGCGCGTCCGGGCACAGATCCTGACCTGGCTGCAGGAACTGCAGGCGTTGCCGTTGGCGGACCTGCTCGAGCAGCGGTACCGCAAGTTCCGTCGCATGGGCACGCCGATCGAGGGCTGAGCGCGTGGGCTGCAGGCTCGCAGGTGGCTTCGGTGTCACCCGCGCTGCACGCCGAGTCCGGGAAATCGGGGGTGTCGTGCGCTGCGGCGCGACCGGGATGGTGCGCGGGCGGCTACTGCGCGCCAACACCGAGGCCGGGTGCTGCGTAGAGGCGGCACCCCTACCTGTCGCCGACCAGCCCGACTAGCTTGAGACCCCGCATGAACCCCGCCATGGAGCCGAATCGCCGTTCCGTCGGTTCGTCGTCTGCCGAGCCGGCGATGACTTCGCTGCCAGCCGGCCTGTCGTCCGTGGTGCATGCGCTCGCTGCGGACGCCTCGGTCAGCGATGCCGAGTTGGTGCGCCGAACGCTGGCCGGGCAGGAGGACCCGTTCGTGGCGCTGGTCGCGCGCTACCAGCGCCGCGCCTTCTGGATCGCGTTCCACGTCGTCGGTCGCGTCGAAGACGCCCGCGACGTGGCGCAGGAAGCGTTCGTCCGGCTGTTCCGGTCGCTCGATCGCTACGACTACGCGCGCAGCTTCTACACGTGGTTCTACCGCATCGTGATGAACCTGGCGATCGACGCGCTGCGCAAGGCGCGCAGTTCGCACGCGGCGAGCATCGAGGAGTTGCTGGGCGCGCTGCCCGATGCGCGGGAGCAGGGCGGTGACGAACCACTGCAACGCGACGAAGAGAACGGGCAGGTGTGGGCGATCCTGGACAAGCTCGACGCGAAGTTCCGCGCGGTGTTGGTGCTGCGCGACATCCACGGCCTGAGCTGCCGCGAGATCGCGCCGATGCTCAAGGTCACGCACGCGACCGCGCGGTGGCGCCTGCATCGCGGCAGGCAGATGTTCCGCGATCACTGGGAACGCTTGCAGGGGAGGTCCGAGCGATGATTCCGTGTTCCGGGATCGCGGACCGGCTGCCGGAGTTCGTCGGTGGCGACCTCGCGTCGGCAGACGCGGCGGCGGTGCGTGCGCACCTGATCGCTTGCCATGAGTGCCGTCGCCAGGCGGGGACGCTGCAGCGGGCGCGCGGGGCGTTGCTCGGTGCGGCCGCGAGCGCCATGCGCGGTATCGACGAGGCCGACTTCACCGCGATGCATCGGTCGATCGTCGCGGCCACGACGTCGGCGCTGCAGGCGAAGGAGTCGGCCCAACCGGCGATGCAACGACGGCCGGGGCCCTGGTGGCTGGTTGCCGCTGCCGCCCTGCTGGTCTGCGGCATGTGGTTCGGCATGCAATCCCGCCGCGATCGCTCGGTCTGGCATCGTGCGCCGACCGCCACGCCGGCCGCGAGTTCGATCGTGGTGCCATGGTCCGGTCCAAGGCTCGACATGCGATTGCTCGGTGACGAGCGCCCGATGGCGCCGCCGCCGTCGGAACCGGCCGGCTTCGGATCCGGCCTGATGGGGCGTCATCGCCTGCGGGCATTGGTCGACGAGGGCGTTCCCATGCCCTTGCCCGAAACGCCCCGCTGACCGGGCTGCAGTCCGCAGGCTTCCGGCGGAGTATTCAGGCCAGCATCCTCGTTGGGCAGGCGGCGCGAAGGTGTCGCGCCAAACCGAGACCACGAAGATGAAATCGTTCCGCCCCGCCTTGTTCGCCGCCAGCTTGTGCCTCGTCCCGCTCGCTGCCCAGGAACCGGAAGCCGCGCCCGCCCCGAGCATTCCGAAAGCCGCGGAAGCGCAGTCTGCCGCAAAGACTGCCGAGCAGTGGATCCAGGAGCTCGGCAGCGACAGCTACCGCAAGCGGCTCGAGGCTGAGCGTGCGTTGCGTCAACTTGGCGCTGCGGCGTTGCCGGCCCTGAAGAAGGCGGCCACCGGCAGCGAAGACGCCGAGGTGCAGTGGCGAGCGGCGAGGGTGCAGCGCCAGATCGAAGGGGATGGCAGGCAGGGTCTGGTCGAGCGGGATCGGCGCGGCTCCGCGCAGCAGGAGGAGCCACTGATCATCCCGCGGGCCATGGCTCCGCGTCGTCAACCGGGCAGCCAGGACCCGATGCGCGATCACTTCGAGTCGCTGTTCGAGCAGTTCGAACGCGACTTCGGCATCGATATCCCGCGCGCCCGGTTCTTCGGCGATGGCTTCTTCCGCGACCTGCAAGAGCAGATGAAGTCCGGCACGGGGCGTTCGCAGGGCATGAGCGTGCAGATCGGTCCCGATGGTGCCGTGCACGTGGAGGTCCAGGAGCGGAACGAGAAGGGGGAGATCGAGAAGAAGTCCTACGACGCGCCCGACATGGAGTCGTTCCGCCGCGAGCACCCCGGCGTGCTGCAGCAGAACGGACTCGGCTTCGGGTTGTCGCCATGGCGTGGCAACGCGAGGGTGTTCAGTGGCCCGATCGAGCCCGGCTGGTCGCTCGACATGGATGCACTGCAGCCGCGCATCGTGCCGTTCGATGGGGGGCGCGCATCGCTGCCGCCGCAGGCCGACGCACCGGCGCCGGGGCGTCGGCTCGGCATCACGATCCGGCCCGAGATCGCGCCAGACGTGCGCGCCTATCTCGAGCTGAAGGATGGGATCGGCCTGATGGTCGACGGGGTCCAGGACGAGTCGCTGGCCAAGGCCGTGGGCCTGCAGCGCGGCGACATCGTGGTCGAGATCGCGGGCCAGAAGATCGGCGGTCCGCAGGATGTGCAGGTGGCGCTGGCCCCGATCGAGCAGGGCAAGCCGGTCGAAGTGAAGTTCCTCCGCAAGGGCCAACTGCAGGCGGCGAGCGCCGCGAAGATCGAGGCCGCCGCGCCGTTCGAAGCCAAGGGGCGCTTGGAGAAGCGCGGCAAGGGCGAATCGACGATCCGCTGAGCCGGGCCCCGGCGGCCTTCAGGTTCCGGTCAGCTGGCGCAAGCGCAGTTGGCCGCACGCCGCCGAGCGGTCGGCGCCGCGCTGCCGCCTGACCGTGACCTTGAGGCCGCCATTGCGCAGCGCTTCGGCGAAGGCATCGACGCGGCCGACGGCGGGGCGGCGCAGCCCCTTGCTCGCCGCGATCTCGGCGACCGGGTTCCACGGGATGAGATTCACCGTGCACGGCATCGATGCGAGGGTGCTCACGAGCGCGACGGCGTCCTCGGGCCGGTCGTTGATGCCCTCCAGCAACACGACTTCGTAGGTCACTTCGCGGCCTTTCTGGCCGAAGTAGCGGTGGGCGGCGGCGACGATGTCGCGCACCGGCGACGTCGCCGTCGGCACCAGCTTGCTGCGCAGCTCGTCGTTGGCGGCATGCAGCGAGACGGCGAGGTTCCACGATGGATCGGCAGCGGCGAAGCGCTCCATCTGGCGCGGGTAGCCCGAGGTGCTCACGGTGATGCGCCGTGCGCCCATGTCGATGCCGTCCGGATCGTGGATGCGCTGCAGGGCTGGCAGCAGGTTGTCGAGATTGAGCATCGGCTCGCCCATGCCCATCACGACGAGGTTGGTCAGCCGGCGGCCGGTGCCGAGCTGCTGCTTGGCGACGAGCACCTGCTCGGCGATCTCGCCAGCGGTGAGGTTGCGTCGGACGCCGAACATGCCCGATGCACAGAACACGCAGCCCACCGGGCAGCCGACCTGCGTCGAGATGCACAGGGTCGTGCGTTCGCCATCGGGGATGATGACGCACTCCACGGTTTCCCCATCGTGCAGGCCGAGCAACAGCTTCTTCGTGCCGTCGTTCGCGTCGTCGACCTTGGCGATCGACGTGGCCCGCATGACGTGGTCGCTGGCGAGCGCTTCACGCAGCTTGGCCGGCACGTTCCGCATCTGGTCGAATCGCTCGACGCCGTGCTTCCAGATCCAATGCAGGATCTGGCGCGCTTGGAATGGTTGCCCGCCACGTTCCGCGACGACTCGCAGAATGGCGCCGTCTTCCAGGTCGGTCAGTGCGTGCATGGCAGCTCAGGCCGAGTCACGCTGCCGGCGGTCGCCGGCTTCGCGTCGCGACAACCGCTGTTGCACGTAGTCGTCGGTGATGACGATGCGCTCGCCCTTGCGGGAGCCGATCTCGTAGCGCAGATCGAGCAGCACCTCCTCGAACATCGAACGCAGCGAGCGCACGCCGGTCTCGCGCTTCATCGCCTCGTCGGCGAACACGGCCAGGGCAGCATCGGTGAATTCGAGTTGGCAGCCGTCGAGCTCGAACATCGCCTTGTACTGCTTCACCAGCGCGTTCTTCGGCTGGGTCAGCACGTTGAGGATCTCCTCGTGCGTCAGCGAGCGCATCGGCACCGCGACCGGCAGGCGGCCGACGAACTCGGGGATCATCCCGAAGTCGATCAGGTCCTTCTGGTCGAGGTAGGGGATCAAGCGGTCGCGTTCGGCCTGGCTGGTCACCAGATCGATGTCGATGCTCGGTGTGTCCGTGCCCTGCCCGAAGCCGATCACCTTCTGGCCCAGGCGGCGAGCGATGAACTGCTCGATGCCGGTGAAGGTGCCGCCGCAGATGAACAGGATGTGCTCCGTGTTGACCTGGATGTAGCTCTGCTCGGGATGCTTGCGGCCACCCTGCGGCGGCACGTTGGCGACAGTGCCCTCGAGGATCTTCAGCAGTGCCTGCTGCACGCCTTCGCCGCTGACGTCGCGAGTGATCGAGACATTGCTGGTCGTGCGGCCGATCTTGTCGATTTCGTCGATGTAGACGATGCCCTGTTGCGCGCGCTCGACATCGAAGTTCGCGTTCTGCAGCAGCCGCAGCAGGATGTTCTCGACGTCCTCACCGACATAGCCGGCCTCGGTCAGTGTCGTCGCATCAGCGATCGCGAACGGCACATCCAGGATCTTCGCCAGCGTGCGAGCGAGCAGCGTCTTGCCGGAGCCGGTTGGCCCGACCAGCAGGATGTTGCTCTTCTCGAGTTCGAGTTCGGGGTTGTGGAACCGTGCGTGCAGGCGGCGGTAGTGGCTGTAGACAGCGACCGAGAGCACCTTCTTGGCGCGTTCCTGGCCGATCACGTACTCGCCCAGCCGCTTCAGCATGAACTCGGGCGAAGGCACCTTGTCCTTCAGCACCAGGTCCTTCACGAATGTCGGCGCGGCGCCGCCCTTCTGCTTGCGATCCTCTTCCTTGAGGATCGTGTTGCAGATGTCGATGCATTCGTTGCAGATGTAGATCCCGGGCGGGCCCGAGATCAGGGACGTGACGTGGTGGCGCGACTTCTCGCAGAACGTGCACCGCTCGACCGTCTTGCCCTTGCCTGCTGCCATTCGTGCCTCGTGTTCGTCGCATCGCGCCGCGCCTTCGCGCGGGCGGGTGTGGGGGCGTGCAGCTTACGGCAGGCGAGCCCGTTGCGGGCGGCTCACTTGCTGGTCTGCACGATCTCGTCGATCAGGCCATAGGCCTTCGCTTCGGCCGGACCCATGAAGAAGTCGCGATCGCTGTCGCGGCTGATCTCGCTCGCCGGACGGTTGCAGTGTCGGCCGAGGATCTCGCTGAGGGTCTGCTTCAGGCGCAGGATCTCGTCTGCCTGGATCGAGATGTCGATCGCGGTGCCGCCGACGCCACCCCATGGTTGGTGGACCATGATGCGCGAGTGCGGCAGCGCGTGGCGCTTGCCCTTGCTGCCGGCCGCTAGCAGCACGGCGCCCATCGAAGCCGCCTGGCCGATGCAGTAGGTCGCGACCGGGCACTGCACGAACTGGATGGTGTCGTAGATCGCGAGGCCTGCGGTGACGCTGCCGCCAGGGGTGTTCAAGAACAGGTTGATGTCCTGGTTCTTGTTCTCCTTCTGCAGGAACAGCAGCTGTGCGATCACCGCGTTGGCGACCCCATCGTCGATCGGCGAACCGATGAAGACGATGCGGTCCTCCAGCAGGCGGCTGTAGATGTCGTACTGGCGCTCGCCGCGGCCGGTCTTCTCGATGACGAACGGGATGATGTAGTCGTTGGCGATGCTCATGGGCTCGACGGACAGTGGTTGGGTCGGTCAGCGAGCCACGGCATGCCGGCGCAGAAGCGACGCCTTGCCGCGACTTCGATCAACTGCCCTTCTTATCGACGATCTTGGCGTTCTCTCTGAGGAAATCGCGGACCTTGCGCTCCAGCAGACCGAGCCGCAGTTCGCCGAGCCGGTTCTCGCGCTCGAGATGCTCGCGAACCTGGGCGGTGGTGAACTGGTTGTCGGCATTGCTGTTGGCCATGGCGATCGCCCGCAGTTCGTGTTCGACATCGGTCTCGGTGACGAACAGTTTCTGCTGCTTCGCGACGGCTTCGATCAAGAAGAACAGGCGGACTCGCCGCGCTGCATCCTGATGGGCCTCGGCCTGTGACTCTTCCAGCTTCTTCTTGATCTCGTCGTCGCTGGCGCCGCCTTCCTTCATGCGGTGGCCGAGCGAGCCGAGGGCGGCGCGCTGCTGTTCCTCGATCAGGGACGGCGGCAACGGGATGTCGTGGGCGTCCATCAGCCGCTGCAGGCACTGTTCTTCCTGCCGTTGCTTGCCCAGGCGCTGCTTCTCCGCGCTGATGCGGGCGTGCAGGTCGGCGCGGAGGGCGGCCAGGTTCTCGAACTCGAGGCCCTTGGCCAATTCGTCGTCGATGGGCGGCGGGCTGACGCGCAGCACCTCGAGCACGTGCAGCTGCACGTTCCCGGTCTGGCCGCGCACCCCTTCCTTCTCGAAGTTGGCAGGGAACGTGATCGCCATCGTCACGTCCTTGCCCGCCGTCGCCCCGAGCAGCGCGCCCTGGTAGGCGGCTTCATCGACGCCGTGGATGGGCGTGCGGGTGTTGAGCTGCACGCCCTTGCGGGAGTGCACGGCGGCGCCGGCGGCGTCGACGAACGTGAAGTCCGCCCGGACGAAGTCGCCATCGACGGCGGCCTCGGTCGTCGGCTGGATCGTGCGCTTCTGGTGCACGATCTCCTTCAGCGCGTTGTCGATGTCGGTGTCCGTCGCGTCGCCTTCGAACGCATCGACTTCGAAGCCCTTGCTGGCCTTGAGGTCGAAGTTCGGGCGCACGTCGATCTTGGCGACGAAGCGCAGCGAAGCGCCGGGCTTGACCTCGAGCTTGTCGAAGTCGTCGATGTTGATGCGGCCGACGGGGCTGAGGTCCTTGCTGCGGCAGGCGTCGCCGAAGAACCGGTTCAGCATCTGCTCCTTGGCTTCGCCGAGGATGCTGCTGCCAAACCGCTTCTCGACGATGGCGCGCGGCACCTTGCCCGGCCGGAAGCCCTTCATCTGGATCTGCTGCTGCGCGGACGCATACATGCGATCCAAGTGCTCGTCGACGAGAGCAGACGGGACGGTGATCGTCAGCGAACGACTGCAGGGGCCGGTCTCGGCTACCTGGACTTCCATGGTGATTGCCTGGCGGTGGATGCGAGCGCCAGCCCGAACTGGTTGGCGCAAGAAAAGGGGCGGCCATCTTGGCGCGTGCCCTGGGCACGGTCAAGGCGACGCCTGGACCTCGTTGCTGCAAGTATGGGGGACCGGGCGGTCCCGCGCGTCACTTGCCGCCGAGTTCCTTGGCCAGGTTCTGCAGGAACGTGCGGACCTTGTCCTGCTGCAGGGTCTCCTGGAACACCGGGTCTTCGGCGCCGATCGCTTCGATTTCGGCGATCGACATCGCCGAGGCCTTCATCAGCTTGGTCAGGTTGGCGATGCGCTTCCGGCGGGCTTCGCAGCGCATCATGCCGGTGTAGGCGCGCCGCGACATCGCGCCTTCGTTGCTGCTGTTCTCCAGCATCTTCTCGAAGTCGGCCAGCGCTTCCGCGTACTCCTCGGTGCCGAGCAACAGGTTGCCCCGCTGCTCGTACAGGGTCGCTTCCTTCTTGCGTTGGGGCTTGCGCAGCTGGTCGTCCAGCGCCCGCTTCAGTTTCGGCACGCCGCGGGCGTCGCCGAGCGCGCGCAGGGACAGCGCCGCCTGGACGCCCAGCGAACTGGTCTCGCCGCTGTCGATCAGCTCGTGCAGCCGCTTGGTGGTCGGCTCGTGGTTCTGTGGCGCGACGGTGGCCAGGGCCGAGACCAGGCGCTTGGTGTCCTCCCAACTGAGCCGCTCGCGGTCGAGCAGCGGCAGCAGGGCGCGCGCGGCGGCATCGTGTCCGCGCACCGCGGCTTCGAAGTAGTCGACGTAGAGCGGCAGCAGCTTGTTGTCGCGTTCCCCGGCCAGGGCCTGCGCCACCGTGTCGGCGACCTGGCTCGGGTGCGCCGCGATCAGGTAGCCGAGCACGTCCTCGCGCACCTGGCGGTCCGAGGAGCCGAGCATGCCGACCAGCTTCGGGGCGGCGCTGGCAGCCTTCTGTTGCTTGAGGGAGCGCAGCACGAGGCGCCGGTCTTCGCCGGTGTTGCGGTCCACGAGTTCGACCAACAGGTTGGTGGCCGTCGGCGTCGCGGCGTGGCCCAGCAGGCGGATCGCTTCCCCGCGCGCGGTCTCGTTGGTGCCGTTCGCGAGCTCGGCAAGGGCATCGACGAACGACGCGGGGTCGAGCTTCTCCAGCACCCGCCGGCAGTTGCCCGCCAGGTTGCGGTCCTTCTCGCCACCCTGTGCAGGCTGCAGCTTCTCGAGCAGCAGGGGCACGATGCTCTCGCCCAGGGCCGCAACCTCGGCGATCTTGCCGTCGAGGAACTGCATGTTGTTGCGATAGTCGAGCACCAGGTCGGCCCAGTACGGCTCCATCGCCTTCTGCTGGGTGGGGCGGGCGCGTTCGGCTCGCTGGCGTGCGAGCTTGGCGAGGTCGGCCAGCGGGGTCTGGGCCGACAGGATCGCGCCAGCGGCCAGTGCGGCGGCGAGGGCTTGCAGCGAGCGACGGACGGACATCGCGGCAGCTTAGGCACAAGGCCGGTGAGAACGGAAGCGCCGCGCCTGCAGTCGCGGGGCCTCCCGTGCCGATCCACGGTCCATGTGGAACTACGTGCTCCGCCATCGTCTGCTGTTGCGCGCCATCTACGCCCGCTCGACGCCGATCGTCTGAAGGCCCTTGTGCGGTGCCGACCTTCCGCTAAGCGGAAGCGCCGTGAATCGCGATTTCGACGTGCTGGTTGTCGGCGGCGGCCATGCCGGTGTCGAGGCCGCGACCGCCGCGGCGCGGCTGGGCCGCCGCACCGCGATGGTGGTGCTCGATCCGGCGGCGATCGGCCGCATGTCGTGCAACCCGGCCATCGGCGGGCTGGCGAAGGGGCAGCTGGTGCGCGAGATCGACGCACTGGGCGGCGAGATGGGGCTCGTGACCGACCAGACCGGCATCCAGTTCCGCATGCTGAACACCAGCAAGGGGCCGGCGGTGCGTTCGCCGCGAGCGCAGTGTGATCGGGACGCCTACAACCGCGCGATGGTCGCGCGCGTGCTCGGCTACGCGAACCTGACGGTGGTCGCCGGCGAAGCCGTGGCTTTGCTGGCGAATGCGACGGGGGATGCCATCGCCGGCGTCGAACTGCGCGACGGTACCCGCATCGCTGCCCCGGCGGTGGTGTTGACCACGGGCACCTTCCTCGGTGGCCGGTTGTTCGCCGGCGAATGGGAGTCGCCCGGCGGGCGCCATGGCGAAGCGCCGGCAGCGCGCATCAGCGATTCCCTGCGCGGTTTCGGGATCCGCCTCGGTCGCCACAAGACGGGGACGCCGCCGCGGCTGTCGCGCGCGTCGATCGATGTCTCGGGACTCGAACTGCAGCCCGGTGATGACCCGCCGCAGCCGTTCTCGTTCCGCACGGAGCGCCTCGAAGTCCAGCAGCTGCCGTGCTGGCTGACGCGCACGACGCCGGCGACGCATGCGCTGATCCGCGCGCACGCGCATCGCTCGCCGATGTTCCAGGGTCGCATCAAGGGCACCGGTCCGCGCTACTGCCCGAGCGTCGAGGACAAGGTCGTGCGCTTCGCCGACCAGGATTCGCATCCCGTGTTCCTCGAGCCGGAAGGCCGCGACACCGACGAGATCTACCCGAACGGCGTCAGCACCAGCCTGCCCGCCGACGTGCAGCTCGAGTTCCTGCGCACCATCCCGGGGCTCGAGCAGGTCGAGATGCTGCGGCCCGGCTACGCGGTCGAATACGACTACATCCTCACGGAGCAGATCCGCGGCGACCTGCAGGTGGCGGCGCTGCGCGGCCTGTTCGCGGCGGGCCAGATCAACGGTACCAGTGGCTACGAGGAAGCGGCAGGACAGGGCCTCGTCGCGGGCCTCAACGCGGCGCGCTTCGCCCAGGGTCTGGATCCGGTCGTGTTCGATCGCGCGACGGCCTACCTCGGCGTCATGGTCGACGACCTGTGTCGCGTCAACCCGACGGAGCCGTACCGGATGTTCACGAGTCGCGCCGAGTTCCGTCTGCTGTTGCGCAGCGACAACGCGGATCGGCGGCTCAGCCTGCTCGGCGAACGGTTGGGCCTCGTCGGGGCGGCGCAGGCCGATGCCGTGCGGCAGAAGGAGGCACGCATCAACGCGGCGCGCCGCTGGTTGGACCTGCAGCGGCAGCAGGGCAAGTCGCTGACCGAATGGTTGCGGCGACCAGAGATCGATCTCGCCGCGATCGCGGCGATGGACCCGACGTTCGCGGCGATGCAGTTGTCGCCGGCGGAGCGCTCGGAGGTCGAGGCGGAGGTGAAGTATGCGGGCTACATCGAACGGCAGGCCATGGAGGTCGAGCGCTTGACCCGCATGGAGGCCAAGCGCATCCCTGCCGCCTTCGACTACGCAGGCGTGGTCGGGCTCAGCAACGAGGCGCGCGCACGGCTGCAGCAGCGCCGGCCGCTCACGTTGGGCGAGGCGTCGCGCATCGCCGGTGTGCGGCAGGCGGACGTGCAGCTGTTGCTGGTGATGCTCGCGAGGTAGGCGTCCGCCAGCTCACATCTGCAGCACGGCCTTGACCAGGCTCTCGGTGTCCGCGCTGGCGCCATCGTTGCGGCGGCGGATGCGATCGACCTTGTCGCGGGCGTCCTTCTCGCTGTAGCCGAGCGTGACCAGGGCCGCGATCGCGTCGTCGGTGGACTGGTTCGGCAGCGGGCGAGATCCGGGTTCGTTCGGCTGCAGGTCGAGCTTCTGCATCACGTCGCGCAGCTCGAGGCACAAGCGCTCCGCGGTCTTCTGGCCGACGCCCTTCACCGCTTTCAATGCGACGGCGTCGCCGCGGGTGATCGCCTGCGCCAGGTCGGTGGGCGAGAACACGCTCAAGAGGGCCAGCGCGATCGACGGGCCGACGCCGCTGACCGCGAGCAGGCGGCGGGCGAGTTCGCGTTCGGCCCGCGTCGCGAACCCGAGCAGCGAGGGCATGCCGTCGACGACGTGCAGCAGCGTGTAGACCGTGCAAGTGGTGCCGACCTGCAGGCCGCTCGCCGAGTTGATGCTGATGCGCACCTCGTAGCCGACGCCACCGCAGCGAACGACCGCACGTGACGTCTGCTTCTCGACGACTTCCCCGAGCAGGTGGTCGTACATCTTCGCGGCTCTCTCAGAGCTCGAGAAACGATCGGTTTCTCGAGCTCTGCGTGGCCGCGACTGCGGCCACAGAGGGCAACCTGAGAGCCTGTAGCATCATCTTCTTCCAGGCTCTCAGCCGCGCAGCGACAGGCCGAACTCGTCGAGCTTGGTCTTGATCTCGTTCAGCGAGGTCTGGCCGAAGTTCGGGCACGCCAGCAACTCGGCCTCGGTCTTCTGCGCGAGGTCGCCGATGGTGCGGATCTTCAGCAGGTCGACGATGCGGCGCGAACGCACCGACAGGTCGAGTTCGCTGATGGGCCGGCGCGACGGGTCCGGGCTGTTCGGATCCGGTTGCTCCAGCGTCGGCGCGGCGGGCTCCGACAGCTCGCCAAGGTCCTTGCTCATCAGTTCGTCGGCCGTCATGCCGAGGCGGAGGCCCTTGTTCTTCAGGATCTCCTTGATCTCGGTCAGCGACGTCTCGCCGAAGTTCTTGTAGCTGAGCAGCTCCGCCTCGGTCTTCTTGACGAGGTCGCCCAACGTGCGAATGTTCATCTTCGCGAGGCAGTTGCGGCTGCGGACCGAGAGCTCGAAGTCGTTGATCGGCGTGCGCAGCAGCTTGTTGCGCTTGTCGTCGCGGCGCTCCTGGTCCTCGTCGTAGTACATGTTCAACGCGGCGGCGGCGTCGCGGCGATAGAGGCGCGCGCGGGCGTTCTCCGGGTTGGCTTGCAGCGCCAGGTCGAAGCACTGCATGGCGCGGCGGTAGTTGCCCATGTCCTCGTACAGGATGCCGAGGTTGACGACGCAGGCGACGTTGACCGGCGGCGACATGAGGGCGCGTTCGTACAGTTCGCGCGCTTCTTCGTCTTCGCCGTGCAGATCCACGTTCAGCGCCAGGCGGAACAGGGCCTGCTTGTGGTTGTTGTCCTGCGACAGCACCTCGTCGTAGCAGGCGATCGCCTGGCCGAGGTCGTGGTTCATCTCGTGCACGCGGCCCGTGAAGTACTTCTGGTCCGCCTCGCTGAGCATCGGCTGCAGCTTCTCGCTGTCCTTCGCCATGCGCTCACCGTCGTTGGCTGCATCGAGAGCGCGCAGCCACACCAGGGCCTGGCCGGCATCCGATTCGCGGCGCGACAGCAGCTTCGCGGCTTCGTCCAGCTTGCCCATCGCGGCAAGGCTGCTGGCGAGGCACAGTGCGACGACCGGGTTGGTCTTGTCGGCTGCCAGCAACGTGGCGGCCTCGGCGTGACGGCCTAGCGCCCACAGCGCGACACCGCGTGCGGTCCCCTTCGCGCGCGGATCCTGCAACCAGTCGCGCAGCTGCTGCAGCGTGTCGACCGATTGGAAGACCGCGGCGCGGAAGGCGTCCAGCTTGGTCGGCGTCAGGTCGCCGGACAGCAGCGAGGCGGGGTCGAGCGAAGGGATGGGGGCGTTCGTGACCGTGTCCGTCATCGGGATGAATGCAAGCTCGGCCGCGGCCCGCGACCGACGACTGTCGGTTTCGGCCATGGCACACAAAAGGTCGCGGAGACTAGGACCTCGCCCCCAACCCGGTCAAGTTGTGGTGGACCGCAGTCCGCAAGCTTCGGCGTAGATCGTCAGCAGATCCGCGGCCATCGGCGCGAAACCGCGGGCCCGTGGACGGGCCGAACGGGACAGCCTCGACACCTCCCCGCGGTCGCGGGCGAGGCGTTCGATCGCGGTGGCCCAGGCGCCGACGTCGCCCGGTTCGAGGACGAAGCCCTGTTCGCCATCGACCACGGCGTCCTGGAGCCCCCCGACCCGGCTGACCAGGACCGGGCGCCCAGCGGCCAGGGCCTCGCGTACGGTCAAGCCGAACGCCTCGTGCCACAGTGCCGGTGCCGCCAGCACGTCGATTCCGCCCATCAGCGCTGGCAGGTCGTCGAGCCCATAGGGGCCGAAGTACTGCACTCCGGCACCAGGCTGCAGGCGCTGGAAGCAACGGCTCGCGTAGCTCTCGTCGCCGTGGTAGGGCACGACATTGCCGTGGATGTGCAGGGTGGCGAGGCCACGCGGCAGCCGGGCCATGGCGTCGAGCAGCACATGCAGGCCCTTGCTGGGCATCACTGTGCCGAAGTAGCCCAGCCGCAGCGGGCCAGGGCCTGCGGCCGGCGCGGCCAGCTGCTGCAGCCGTTCGGTGTCGACCCCGTTCTCGACCACGCAGAAGCGACCTTCGGGCACCCCCAGGGCCGTGAACGGCGGGATCGCGCGGGCGCTCGGCACCACGAGCCGCTGGGGTAGCGCCAGTGCTCGCAGCGCCTCGGCGTGCACGCGCGCCACCTCGGCGCTGCGGTTGTCGTCGCGCAGCCACCACGGGAATGTGGCCTGCAGGCACTCGCCGCAGCGCTGCAGGGTCGCGGTTTCGCAGCGCTCCTCGCGGCGATGGAACATCTGGCCGCGCGGGCAGAACAGCCAGTAGTCGTGCAGCGTCATCACGGTGGGCACGGCGGCTTCGGCCAACACCTGCAGCGAGTCCGTGGACATGCCGGTCAGATGGTGGACGTGGGCGACATCGAAGCCCTGTCCGGCCGCCGCGCGCTGCTGCAGGAACGCGCGCAGGGCCGCGGCCATCGGCTCGCAGCGGTAGATCGCCGCGAGGTCGTGCACGTTCTCCCAGCGGT
>CAMAUH010000012.1 GCA_945861365.1 Candidatus Kuenenia stuttgartensis | reverse complement strand
GACGCCGACGGATCGACGACGATGTCGACGAACGGCGCCACCTCCTCCTCGTGCAGGCGCACGCGCAGCTGCTCGGTGCGCGCGTAGCTGCGCCAATCGACGTGGCGCAGGTCGTCGCCGGGCACGTAGTCGCGGAAGTCGAGGAACTCGAGCGAGCTGCCACTCTGGTGGCCACGCCGTGCCCCGGTGCGCCCGCGGAAGCGCCGCTCGCCGAGGCACAGCCGGTACGCCGCCACTGCAGCGGCGTCGTCGGCATGCATGGGGCCAGCGTCGTTCATGCCGACGGCGACGGAGACGGCGGAGCTACCACGGGGAGCTGGCGTTGGCGGCGCGCCGCCGACGCGGCCAGCACTTCGCGCACGCCGTGCAGGCAGGCCGGCAGCTGCAGCAGCACCATGCCCACGACCATCAGCAGGAACACCAACGGCACGCCGGTCGGCGAGGGGCCGGCCCCGGAGCCGGTCCAACGCTCGAAGTGCGTGATGGTCCAGAACGGATTCATCACGTGGCCCCAGTGCCACTGCCTCGGCGCGCCGTGCACGAACACGTCGATCAGCACCGGCACCAGCATGAACGCCATCACGCACATCGGCAGCAGGATGCGGCCAGCATGGTTGCCGCCGAGCGTGTTCGGCAGCCGCTGGCGCAGCGCGCGGCCGATGCCGAGGTAGATGCAGCCATAGCCGGCGGTGAAGCAGTAGATGTCGCGGAACGAGTTCCAGCTGCCGCCCCACGCCCCGGCGCCGATCGCGTTCACCGCGAGCATGGCGACCACCGAGTTGATCACGACGAACAGCAGGAAGCACAGCAGGCCGCGGTCGCGCCCTGGCAGCAGCGGCGCGGTCAGCAGGGCCAGCAGCGACGTGGCCGGCACGTGGGCGCGCACCCGCGGCGACAGCTCGCGCTGCTCGGTGACGAAGAACAGGCCGAACGCCAAGGACAGCAACAGCAGCCCGAAGCACAGCGCCGCGATCACCGGAGCGGCGCCCATGCGCCAGAACGCCAACGAGGCCCAAACGCAACCCAGCAGCGGTGCGGCGAACAGCGCGACGCGGAACGGCGTCGCCTTGTTCTCGAACGCATGCAACAGGAACGCCCGCGCCGACAGCGCTGCCAGCAGCGAGCCGTAGCCGACCACCACCACGACGCCCGACGCCACGCGCCAGAACTCGCCACTGCGCAGCAGCGCTGCGAGCCCGTTGGTGAACTCGCCGCTCAGCACGAGGCCGACCACCGAGAACGTGCCGACGCCGAGACCGAACGCGGTGCCGATGTTGGCCAGCGCCTGCGTGGCGGCATTGCGCGACTGCGCGGCCGACGACACCGCCAGCATCGTCGCCGCGATGCAGGCGAGGCCCGCCAGCGCGAGGCTGGTCGCGATGGTCGGCAGGTCGACGCCGCGCAGCAGGTAGCTGGTCGCCAGGGTCGGCGCCACCACCGCGACGAACAGCACGAACTGCACCAGCGCCGCCTGCAGCTTGCCGGACAGGATCTGCACCGGACGCAGCCGCGACAGCAGCAACTGCTCGACGATGCCCGAGCGCAGTTCGAGGCGCATCGACTGGTAGGCCTGCATCGGCACCACGAACAGCGCCAGCGGCACCAGCGTGGCGAGGCCGGCCTCGAACGCACCCTGGCCGGAGTTGCCGTTCGGGTCGTGGTTGCTGGCGATGTACACCGCGATCATCACGGTGACGCCGAGTGCGATCAGGATGGCGGCGGCGAACATGCGGCCCTTGACCGCCTGCTGCACCTCGCGCACCAGGATCGGGTTCAGCCGGTCGGACCAACTGCTCCAGCGGCCGAGTGCCGCTTCGGCCGGCAACGGCGGCGGGGCCAGCGAGGCGTCGAGCGAGCTCATTGCAGGTTCCCCTTCGTCGTCTTCAAGAAGATGTCCTCGAGGTCCACGGCCCCGCGGCCGAACTCGACCACGCGCAGCCCGGCGCCGATCGCGCGCGCCAACAGGTCGGCGAGCGCCTCGTCGTCGGCCGCGAACGGGAACCGCACGCGGTCGCCGTCGACGACCAGCTGGCCGACATCGGGCTGCGTCAGCAGGAAGCGCTGTAGCGATTCGGTGCCGCCGAGCGCCCGCAGCACGACGACCTGGTCGTTCTGCACCGTCTTCTCGATGTCGGCGATGCTGCCCGACACGATGCGGCGGCCCTTCTCGACGACGACCACCGAGTCGCACATCTCGCCGAGCTCCGGCAGGATGTGCGAGCTGATCAGGATCGCCTTGCCGGCGGCGGCGAGTTCCTTCAGCAGGTTGCGGAACTCGATGCGCGCGCGCGGGTCGAGGCCCGACGCCGGCTCGTCGAGGATCAGCAACTGAGGGTCGTGCAGCAGCGTCTTCGCCAGGTGCAGGCGCTGGCCCATGCCCTTGCTGAGCCCGGTCGCGGGCCGGTCGGCGAAACCGAGCAGGCCGCAGAAGCTCGCCACCGAACGCACCGTGCGCGCGCGCTGTTCGCCGAGCAGGCCGTTCGCGCGCGCGAAGAAGTCCAGGTACTCGAGCACGTCGAGGTTCGGGTACGGATGGAACTGGTCGGACATGTAGCCGATGAGCGCGCGCGCGGCCCGCGGCTCGACCAGCACCGACACGCCGTCGATGGTGACGTCGCCGGAGTCCGGCACGTCGAGCGTCGCGGCGATGCGCATCGTCGTCGTCTTGCCGGCCCCGTTCGGGCCGACGAAGCCGGTGATCTGGCCGCGATGCATCGTGAACGACAGGTCGCGCACGGCCTGCACCTTGCCGTACGAGCGGCAGAGGTTCTGCACTTCGAGCAGCGGGGTGGTCATCGCAGACAGTCCTCCTGGCTCAGGCGGCCGCGCACGAAGTGCAGCTGCCGGTCGTAGTCGACGGCGAGATCGTGTTCGTCGAGCCACGGCGCCTGCGCGACTCGCGCGACGAACTCACCGGGCGCCAACACCGTGAACAGGCTCTCGCCGAGCGCGCCGATGCTGCGCGGGCCGGCTTCGACCTCTTCGACCTGGACGTAGCCACCGTGCCGCTGGCGCACGCGCTGCGTCTCCAGCTGCACGGCACTGCCGTCGCGCCGCAGCGCCTGCAAGGCGGTCTCCGCCTCGCCGCTGGCGACGCGACGCAGCGTCGGCGCCTCGCCGCACCACAGCGAACCGTCGTGGTCGCGCAGCACCACGGTGCCGGTCGGCTGCAGACCACCGTCGGGCAGCAACTGCGCCACGTCGGCGCCGAAGCGCACGACCAGACGCTGCCGCACGAGTCCCTGCTGGATGCCGACCAGCGGCGTCGGCACGCGCGACGGCACGGCGCCGCCATCGAGCCGCTGGGCGGCGGGCTCGAAGTGCCAGCGATCGAGGCGCTCGCGGCGGTGGCTGGCGCGCGGCGCCAACACGATCGCGTCGGCGCCCATCGCGAGGCTGCCCGGCGCCAGGCCCGAGAACAGCGTGCGCGCGGCGATCGCGACCGCTTCGTGCCGCTGCTGGTCGACGAACGTCCAGCTGGTCACGGTGCCGCGCACGCCGAAGCCGTCGTGGAAGAAGCCGTAGGCGAGGATCACCAACGTGGTGCCAAAGCCCAGCACCGGCACCGTGATCAACGCCAACAGCGGCTTCCGCCGGCGGCGCAGCCACAGGAAGTTCACCGGCCCGACGGCGATCGCGAACACCAGGATGATGGCGAGGAACACCGCCACGCGCGCCTGGCCGAGCCCCGGCACCAGCTGCGCCTGCTGCAGCGCCCCGTCGACCGGCAGCACGCCCTGCCCGGCCGGCGCCAGCCGTTCGACGAGGCCGTGCAGCTGGCCGGTGTCGCTGCCGAGCGGCCCGGTGAACAGCGCGCAGCCGAGGCCGTGCGCGACCTTCGCCACCGGCGCCCCGTTCGCCAGCGCGCGCAGCGAACCGGCGCCGAGCCGCTGGCCTTCGGCGACCAGCACCGTGCCGCCGGCGAACACGTAGCGGCGCAGCGCTTCCTGCACGCCTTCGGCCAGCGCGGCGCGGCCATCGACCACCACGCTGTGGAAGCCGGTGAACAGGCGCCAATCGCTCGGCAGGTCGTCGACCTGGCAGACGACGACGCGCGTCGGGTTCGCGAACGAACTCGGCAGTACGCGCACGGCCGCGGTCGCCGCCAGTTCGAGATCCGGCCGCGCCAGCACCGCCAGCGCCACCGCCGCGTCGGTCTGCGACAGGCTCTGGTGCACCGTCACGGCGGTGCCGTCGACGACCAGCCGCACTTCGCTGACCTGCACCGGCGTCGGCACCGGCAGGAACACGCGGCCGCGTTCCTGCGGCCCCAGCTGCATGCGCCAGGTCACGCGCACGTCGGCGTCGTCCCAGCTGCGCGTCAGCACCTCGACGTCGCACGTGTGCGCGCCGCTGTCGACGTTGTGCACGTCGGCGCGCACGAACGCGAGGCCGCCCGCCACGCTGGCGCCGTTGGCGTAGAACGCGCTGAGCGTCGCGATCGCGCGGCCATTGTCCTCGTAGGCGATGCTCGCTTCCTGCGCGCGCGCGGCGCACGCGAGGAGCGGCAGCAGTATCGGCAGCAGCAGCTTCATCGCACGGCCTCCGGCAACGGCGAGCCGACGGCAGGCACGTGGGCCTGCACGGCCTCGACCAACGCGCGCGCGGTGACGCCGGCGACCAGCGCGCTGTGCTGCAGCACGAGGCGATGCGCGAGGGCCGGCGCAAGCACCGCCAGCACGTCGTCGAAGTCGACGTTGGGCCGGCCGGCCAGCAGTGCCGCGGCGCGGGCCGCTTCGCCGATCGCGATCGCCGCGCGCGGCGAGGCACCGAACCGCACGTGCTTGTGCACCAGCGCCGGCGCTTCGGGCCGCTGCGGGTGCGTCGCCGCGACCAGGCGCGCGATGAAGTTGGCGACCGCGGTCGGCAGGTAGATCGCGTCGACCAGCGTGAACAGCTCGTCGAGTTCGCCGGCGGCCAACGCCGGCTGCTGCGGCGGCGGCTCGCCGCGGCGGCGGCCCATCAGGATGTTCGTCATCACGTCGGCGGTGACGCCGGGCACTTCGACCTTGAACAGGAAGCGGTCGAGCTGCGCTTCCGGCAGCGGGTAGGTGCCTTCGAGTTCGATCGGGTTCTGCGTCGCCAGCACGAAGAACGGCCGCGGCAGCCGGTGCGTCTCGCCGAGCACGGTGACGCAGCGTTCCTGCATCGCTTCGAGCAGCGCCGACTGCGTCTTCGGCGAACTGCGGTTGATCTCGTCGGCGAGCACGACGTTGGCGAACAGCGGCCCGGGCCGGAACACGAACTCGCGCTGACCGTTCTTCTCCTGCAGGATCGGGCCGCCGGTGATGTCGCCGGGCAGCAGGTCCGGCGTGAACTGGATGCGGCGGAACTGCAGGCCGAGCAGGGCGCCGAGCGCCTTCACCAGTTCGGTCTTGCCGAGCCCCGGCAATCCTTCGAGCAAAAGGTGGCCGCGCGCGCACAGCGCGATCACGCAGCGATCGACCAGTTCGCGCTGGCCGAGCAGCACGTCGTTGCAGCCGCGCTGCACGGCCGAGAGCAGTTGCTTGCCACGCGCGACCTGGGCCGCGGTCAACATCGTCGTCATTTGGGTTTGCCGTCGCCGGCGCTGCCGCCGGGCTGGAAGAAGCGCTGCACGACCGCGCGGTGGCGCGGGGCCAGCTGCAGTTGCCACGAGGCGCCGCCGCGGCCGCTCGCCGCCGCACCGCCGGGCGCCTGGTTCGATCGCGGGGCCGCGTCGGGCGCGGTCATGCGCTCGCTGATCGGCACCCACTGGTCCGGGATCGCGGTGCCCGGCGGCAACACGAACGCGCCGTCGGCGAGGCCCTGCGCATCCTCGGTCAGGTTCAACGCGGCGAAGCCGGGGCCGCGGCCGACGCCGCCCTGGCCATCGCCGCTGCGGCCATCGGGACCACTGCCTTCGCCGGCCCCCGGCTCGTTGCCCTGCCCGCCCGGCTTGCCTTGGCCCTGCCCGTCGCGCAGCACGACGTGCTTGCCGTCGCCGTCAGCGCCCTGCATGCGCTGCAGCATCTGCTGCAGGTCCGCGAGCTGCTGCTTCGACGCGCCGCCGCGTTGCACGAACTGCTCCGCGGCACCGGCCAGCGACTTCGCCAGTTCCTGCAGCTTCGCGGCATCGAGGCCGAACGCCGCCGGATCGAAGTCGCCCCCGTTCTGCATGCTGGCCATCGCCTGCTGCAGCTTGTCGCGCAGCTCGGCCGGGATCGCGTCGAGGCCGCCCATCGCCTGCAGCAGCTTCGCGGCCTGCAGCAGCGCGCCCGTGTCGAGGCCCGCCTTGGCGCCGCCGGTTTCGTTGGCGCCGCTGGCCGCGGCGAGCTGCTGTTCGCGCTCGAGGCGCTGCGCCAGTTCGTCGGCGGCGCGCCATGCGTCGGGGTCGCCGGCCGCGAGGTCGTGCTGCAAGCGCTGCAGCTGCTGTTCGAGTTCTTGCTGCACCTCGGGCGGCAACTGGCCGCTTTCCTGCAGTCGCTGCAGCGCCTCGCTGAGGCGCGCCACGGCGGCCTGGCCGGCGGTCGTCGACACCCCACCACCGAGCGCCGCAGCCGGCGGCCAGGCTGCGACCGCGGCGGCGAGCAACAGCGCGAGGCACGGCCGCAGCAGCAGCGCACGCCACCGCACCGTCGGTAGCACCTGCGGCAACTCCGTCAGCCGACGCGCGAGCTGCTGCTGCCAGGCCGGCTCGAGCTGCACGCCGTCGTGCGCGCTGACGAACAGGCCATGCAGGCCGAGGCGCCGATCGAGGTGCTGCGCCACCAGCGCCGCCGGCACCCGTTCGCGCCGCATGCGCATGACGCCCACCAGCAGCGGTGCTGCCAGCAACACGGCCCACTCGGGCCGCGGCGGCAAGTAGATGCCGAACAACCGCGCCGCCAGCAGGCCGCCGGCCGCCACCACCGCGGCGGCGAGCGCCCCTTCCCCGGCCCCGGCGACGAACGCCCCGGACTTGATCCGGCGGGCGAAGGCAGCGGTGGCGGCGGCGGGCGTGGTCGGCATCGGGAGAGGGCGCTAGGACGGCGCGGCGCGGGTTTTATTTGGGAGTCCGGCGAGTGGCCCTCGACACGGCCACCATGGCACACGCGGTCCGCGTCACGGATTGCTGATCTGCTCGATGATCTCCACCAGCCCGTGGCGGTCGATGCGCACGCGCCCCTTCGCCTCCAACGCCTGCCAGACCTCGGCCGGATACTGCGTCGGCGGCTGCACGCCGACGATGCCCGACTGGCCGCCGCGACTCATCGGGTCGCGCCCCATCTGCGACTCGTCGTCGAGCCGCGTCACCTTCAAGCGCTTCTTCAGCGCCTTCATCGCGCGCGTCAGGGTCTCCTTGGTGAACGTGCCGTCGGGGTTGCGCTCGATGAGGTTGGCGGGTTCGCGTGGCTCCATGGCGGCGCATGCTAGCGAGCCGGCTCGCGCCCGCGGCCCCGGTTAACCTGGATGCTGCCCGATCATTGTTTCCTGGATTCCAGGAAGCTTTCTTTCGATAGTGTCATGGAATGCCGGACAACTTCTCCGAGTCGATCCGCGACGTGCTCGCCGACACGGCGCAACGCGATCCGGCGTCGCCCACCCGCCGCGACGCGAACCTGCGCCTGCTGCCCGGCAAGGTCGACGCCGTGATCGGCATGCGCCGGGTCGGCAAATCATGGCTCCTGCTGCAGGCGATCCGCGATCTGCTCGCCGAGGGAGTGCCGCGTTCCGCGATCCTGCACCTCGAGTTCGAAGACGAGCGGCTGGCCGGGATGGACACGCAGCACCTGCGCCTGATCGACCAGGTGTTCGACACCATGCACCCCGACCACGTCGGCAAGCAGCGGTGGTTCTTCTTCGACGAGATCCAGAACGTGCCGGGCTGGGAGAAGTACGTGCGCCGCCTGCTCGCGGACCCCAAGGTGCACATCACGATCACCGGGTCCTCGGCCAAGTTGCTCAGCACGGAGATCGCCACCAGCCTCCGTGGCCGGGCGCTGACCACCGAGGTCCTGCCGTTCTCGTTCCGCGAAGCGCTGCGCCACCGCGGCGTCGAGGACGCCGCCGATGGCACGCCCAACCAGAAGGCCCGTGCCCGGCTCCGACACGAGTTCGAGCAGTACCGGGCCATCGGCGGCTTCCCGGAAGCGTGGTCGATGGATCCCGGCTCGCGGCGCGACCTGCTGCAGGGCTACCTGGACGTCGTGCTGCTGCGGGACATCCTGGAACGCCACCGCGTCAGCAACGCGCCGCTGCTGCGCGCCCTCGTGCGTCGACTGCTGCGCTGCATGGGCAACCGGGTCAGCCTGAACGGCATGACCCAGGATCTGCGGTCGATGGGGCTGACGTTCGACAAGGATGCCATCTACACACTCATGCAGTACGTGGCCGACGTCCACCTGGCGTTCCAGGTGCCGCTGCACACCGACTCGGAGAAGCGACGGCAGGTCAATCCGAAGAAGCTCTACGCGATCGACCACGGCCTCGTGCAGGCCTGCATCCCGTCGCGCTCGACCGACACCGGCCATCAGTTGGAGAACATCGTCTACCTGCAACTGCGCCGCCGTGGCACGGTGCTCGGTTATCACCTGACCGCGAGCCAGCGCGAAGTCGACTTCGTGCACGAGCACGCCGGCGAGCAGGAGCTGGTGCAGGCCTGCGCCACACTCGCGGATGCCGCCACCCGCGAACGCGAAGTGACAGCGCTCACGGAAGCGATGCAGGAGACCGGCATCGCGGCGGCGACGATCGTGACCCTCGACGAAGAGGAACGCATCGAAGTGGCCAGCGGCACCATCCAGGTCACGCCAGCGTGGCGCTGGCTGGTCGCCGACAAGCCCGTTCGCCCCTGAGCGCCAGCACCCTCGTCACCGCGGATGTACGTCCGGATCCGGCGCCACCGCTTCGTCGACCGTCAGCGGCACCAGCGCCACGAACGGCTGCGCACGCACCGAACAGGCGTCCAGGTCGCAACCACGGCAGTAGGCGCGTTCGCACGGGTCGGTGTGGAAGTCGATGTCGCTGTGGCCCGGCAGCTCGCGCGACAGCGCGTTCGCCAGCGCCTCGGCCGCATCGTGCGCCTGCTGCACGGTCCAGAACTCCGGCACGACGAGGTGCGCACTGACGTGGCGCGAACGGCCGGCGCGGATCGCTCTCAGGTGGTGCACGCGGATCAGGCCGTCCCGCACGCGCGGGCCGAGCAGCGCCACCAGCTGCCGCAGCAGCTCGGGATCCTCGGCGTCGAGCAGGCCGCCCAACGCGCGCGACACCAGCCGCCAGCCGGTGACCAGCAGCAAGAGCCCCATCAGTGCCGCGACCACGGGGTCGAGCCACCACAGCCCCGTCAGCCGCACCATCAGCAGGCCGCCGATGACGCCGAGGCTGGTGACGAAGTCCGACAGCACGTGGTGGCCGTCGGCTTCGATCGCCGCCGAATGGTGGCGCTGGCCGTAGCGGATCAAGAACGCGCCGAGCGCGCCGTTGCCGAGGCCGGCGACCAGCGTCAGCACGAGGCCGAAGTCGAGTTCGCGCGGCGTGGTGCGGTGGAACAGCGCATCGCCCGCCTGCCACAGGATCACCACGGCCGCGGTCGCGATCAGGCCACCTTCGAACGCCGCCGAGAAGAACTCGACCTTGCCGTGGCCGAACGGATGGTCGCGGTCCGCCGGCTGGCCGGCATACGCGAGCACGCCGAACGCGACCGCGGCGGCGACGACGTTGACGATCGATTCGAGCGCGTCGCTGAAGATCGCCTGCGAACCGGTGCGCTCGAACGCCCAGAACTTGACGCCGAGCAACACCACCGCGACCACGAACGACAGCGCGGCGATCGCAGTGTGCTTCTCGGGGCGGGCGGCGGCGGACATCACAGGCGGCGGATCATGCCGTGCGGACGGCGTCCGTTCACTGCCGCGTGCCGGCGAAGACGCCACCGCCCTGGTGCAGCGTCAGCTGCTTGCCATCGGCGGTGAACACGACCTTGATCTCGTGGTCGAACGCGGCGCGGAACTCACGCTCGCCCTGGAACAGCAGCCGGAAGGCGCCCTGGCCCTCCGCCTGCCCCTTCGCGAACAGCTTGCCGTCCTTCGCGGTGATCGCGAGGTCCATGCCGACGTCGGGCAGCGTGAACGTGCCCGGCAGCGCCGCCAGCAGGTCGGCGGGGATCGCGTCGTCCTTGGCGACGAACTTGGCGACGCCGAGCACGGCGCGCGTGAGGTCCTGCGCCAGCTTGTCTGCCGATGCGCGTTCGCTGTTGCTGATGACCGCGATGTGCAGGTCCGCGGGAACGACGTGCAGCAGCATCGAGTTGAAGCCGTGGATGCCGCCGCCGTGCTGCACGACGCGCTGGCCGCTGAACTCACCGACCATCAGGCCGAAGCCGTAGCCGGTGTCGCGGCCGTTGCCCAGCACCAGCGGCGTCGTCATCCGCGTGTAGTTCGCCGCCGTCACGACCTTGCCGCCGGCGAGCGCCATCGACCAGCGCACCAGGTCGCCGCCGGTCGACAACAGCGCGCCCGCCGCACCGGGCTGGCTCATGCCGAGCAGGGCATCGTTCGCGCGCTTGCCGTCGGCGAAGCCATAGCCCTGCGCGCGGCCCTTGATCAGCTCCTGCGACACGTCGTAGCGCGTGTGCGCAAGCTGCAGCGGCGCGCACAGCTCGTCCTGCACGACCTGCGCGTAGCTCTTGCCGAACACCTTCTCCAGCACCATGCCGAGCAGGTAGTAGCCGGTGTTGTTGTAGCTCCACTGGGCACCCGGCTCGAAGTCGAACGGCTTGCCGGCGACCAGCGCCAGCAGTTCCTGATGGCTCAGTTCCAGCGGCTGCACCTTTTCCCACGTCGCGCCGACGTCGGTGTAGCTCGGGATACCGCTGCTGTGGTTCAGCAGCTGGCGGATCGACACCTTCTTGCCCTGCAGCGGGAAGTCGGGCACGAACTTCGACAGGTCGTCGTCGAGGTCGAGCTTCTGCTGTTCGACGGCGCGCACGATCGCGGCGGCGGTGAACTGCTTGGTGATCGAACCGATGCGGAACCGCGTCGTCGCCGTCGCCGGCACGTCGTGCTCGGCCTCGGCGAGGCCATAGCCCTTCTCGAGCAGCACCTTGCCGCGCTGCGCGATGCCGACCGAGAAGCCGACCGCGTCGGGCTTGGCGACCCGCGCGGCGACGATGGCGTCGACCTTGTCGATCCATTCGGGCGCTTGCGCGCGCAGGGACAGGGACAGCGAGAGGACGAACGCGAGCGCGAGCGGCAGGTGCTTCACGGCGGCGGATGGTAGCGAAGTGGCGGCCGCGCTTCGCGCGCGCATCAGCGCCCCGCGAACGTGTCGAACACGCGCACGCTGGCCCACGACGCCTTGTTCGCGTCGATGAAGCGCTGGTGCCGCGGTGAGACCTGGTAGGCGTCGTGGGCCTGCTTCGACTGGAAGGCGACGTGCAGGCCGACGTGGAAGTCGCGCACGTTCACCGGCCGATCGAGTTCGGCCACCAACGGGCCGGCAGCGAAGAACACTTCGCCAGGATGGCCTGCGAGCAGTTCGTAGCAGGCGGCGATCAGCCGCTCGATGTTCGAAGCAGAGCCGTCGTGCAGCGTGAAGAAGACGTTGTGGATCATCGCTTGGCGCATGGCTGCCTCACCGCCCCGCCGTCAGCAGCACCGCGTTCAGCAGCAGCAGGTTCAACCCGTCGGCGAACGCGCGCACGTTCGGATCCTCGGCGAACGCCACCACGTGCCCGCGGCCGCGCGGTTGGTGCACCAGATACGCCTTCTGCGGCAGCTGCTTCTTGCTCTCGTCCCACACGAAG
This sequence comes from Candidatus Kuenenia stuttgartensis, assembly GCA_945861365.1. Classification (GTDB taxonomy): domain Bacteria; phylum Planctomycetota; class UBA1135; order UBA1135; family UBA2386; genus UBA2386. The sequence continues at coordinate 10,375 of CAMAUH010000012.1, read as the reverse complement.
CCGGCGCGCACCAGCTCGTCGGCCTTGCCGTAGATCGCCACGTTGGTGCCACGGTCGAGCTTGACCGGCGTCAGGATGTGCGAGCTGTCGTGCACGACGCAGGCGCGGCCGGACGGGTAGCCGAAACCCAGCCAGTGCTCGCCGTCGATCGCGACCTCGAGGATCGCGCCCGGCGTGCTCGGCGGCGACTCCTTGTCGGGCCGGATCGCCGCCGCGTAGTCGAACGGCTTGCTCGGCTTGTCGTCGGCCTTCGCGTCCGCGGTCTTGTCGGCAGGCTTGTCACCCACCTTCTCCACCGCCTTGTCGTCCGCCTTCGGCGCGTCCTTCTTGTCGTCCTTCGGTTTCTCGCGCGACTCCGCCTCGCTCGCCAACAACCCGACGTCCTTGTCCATCAACCACCGCGACGCCGAGCCCAGCGTCACCAGCACGCCGCCGCGTTCGACGAAGCCGACGATCGCTTCGCTGCCGGACTTGCCGAGCTGCGTGCCGTATCCCGAGCCTTCGGGCAGCACCAGCACCGTGAAGCGGTCGAGTTCGACGCGCGCGAGGTCGTGCGTGCGCACCGGCGTCACCGGGATGCCGTAGCGCTGTTCGAGCAGGTAGCGCAGCCAGCCAGCACTGTTGGCGTTGACGGGCCGATCCCACGCCATCAGCACGCGCGGGGTCTTCAGCGTGTGGCCGTCGCCGGTACCGAAGTTCGGGCCCTTGTCGACCCACGAACTGTCGGCGCAGAACGGCGTCACGCCGTGGGCTTGGGCCAGCTCACGCATGCGCGCGTGCAGGTCGGCGGGCTGGTCGTGCACGCGTACGATGAACGAACCGGCCGGGTCGTCGACGCCAGACAGCGTGAACGGCTCGTCGATGCAGCGCGCCTTGACGCCGAGCCGCAGCAGTTCGGCCAGCAGCGCCGCCGCACCGTTGTGGCCCCACGCGACCACGTAGGCGACCTGCGGCGGTTGCTCGCGCAGCGGGGCGGCGCTCGCGTTCGCTTCGCCGGCGCGCAGCAGCTGCAGCGTGGCCGGCACCGCGTCGGCGACCGTGCACGCTTCGACACCGAACAGCAGCGGCAGCGACCACGCGGTCAGGTCGTAGAACTCGGTGTCGCGCCGCTTCTGCTCGCGCTTCTTCTGCTCGGCGAGGAAGTCGGGCTCCATGTCGAAGTGCGGCTGCAGCAGCACCGTCGCCAGCGTGCTGGACGGCTGCGCCAGCGCGACCACGTAGCTGCCCGGCGCGAACGTGCGCGCGGCACCCTCGCCGCCGAGCAGCGGCTGGCACTGCGCGACCAGCCACGGCGCCGTGGTGCGGTGCACCTCGATGCCCTGCGCGATCAGCAGGTTGACCATGCGCGACAGCCGCGTGCGGTCGCCGGTGTCCGGGAACACCCATGCCTTCTGCTTGCCCTGCTCGCCGCGCGCGATGCCGGCCCGGCGATGCTGCAGGAACGCGTCGAGCGCTTCACGGCGACCGTTCGCCAGCGTCTCCAGCGAGGCCAGCGACGCGATGAAGTGGCGGTGCACGCCGTCGCGGTAGCGCAGCAGGCCTTCGTCCTTGCGGCGGAAGACGAGGCCGCGCGCACTCGCCATCTCGAAGGTCATGCCGATGCTGCCCTGGAACGTCGGCCAGCCCTCGCCGTAGCCGGGATAGAAGCTGTCGTACGACTCGCGCGTGAAGTAGTCGAAGCCGTAGCGATCGAACCAGCGCGCGTTGTTCTTGCCGTAGCGCTCGAGCCACTGCCGCTGCGTCGTGGTGATCTCGGCGTTGACCGGCTGGGCGGGCGGCGGGAAGTAGTAGCTCGAGTTGCCGCCCATCTCGTGCAGGTCGATGAACAGCTGCGGCCACCACTGCAGGAACGTGCGCACGCGCGCCTGCGTCTCCGGCTGCGTCATCGCGAACCAGTCGCGGTTCATGTCGAACAGCGCGTGGTTGACGCGGCCACCGGGCCACGGCTGCGCATGTTCGGCGCCGAGCGGCGTCGCGTCGGGAAAGCGCCCGCGGGAAGCACGCGTGCTGTGCACGAAGCGGTCGCGACCGTCGGGGTTCTGCAGCGGATCGACGCCGATGAGGCACTCGGCCAGCACCTTCTGCGCGACCGGATCGTTCTGCGCGGCGAGCAGGTGGTACAGCACGAACAGCGCCGCGTCGGTGCCCGACGGCTCGTCGCCGTGCACGCAGTTGGCGAGCCACGCCACCGCCGGCTGCTCGCGCAGCAGGCCGTTCGCCTCGTCGTCGGCCAGGCCGCGCGGATCGGCGAGCCGCTGCATGCGCAGCTGCAGATCCGGCAGCCGCTGCATGCGTTCGGGTGTCGCCAGCAGCGCGTACCACAGCTTGCGGCCTTCCCAGCTGGTGCCGTAGTGGAACAACCGCAGCCGGTCGGGTGCCGCAGCGGCGAGCGCGTGCAGGTACTTCTCGACGTCGGCGTGCGCCGAGATCTCGGCGCCGAACTCGTGGCCGGTGACCTGCTGCAGCGTCGGGATCTTGCTGTCGTAGGTGATGCCGGGCGCGAACGCGGGCATCGGCACGGGAGCGGGATCGGGGACCTGCGCCAGCAGCGTGGCGCAGAGGAACGGGACCAGGGCGAGCGCGCGCATCGGGCGCGCGACTGTAGGTCCACCGCCGCGCGCACGCGAGTGCGCGCGGCTGCGCATCACGAACCGACCAGCAGCACCGCGGCGTCGCTGATCGCGAAGCCGAAGCCGTTCAGCAGCGGATCGAGGCTCAGCGCCTGCGAGTAGACCTGCACGCCGACCAACGCGGCCGTCGCCGGGATCGGGAACGCGAGCGACGCCGTGTTGCCGGCACCGAGCAGCGTCGCCGTCGCTTCGAACGACACGCGCAGCGGGCAACCCGGCATGCCGAGGAACGTCAGGTCGACCGGCAGCGGGCCGATGCCCGAGATCGTGTTGCTGACGCCGAGCGCCATCACGCCGAGGTCGAACGGCAGCTTGTCGACCACCAACGTGCAGGTGCCGCCGAGCACCGGCGGCGTGGTCGCCTTGTTGCCGGGGATGCCGAGCGTGCCAGCGCAACCGGCGCCGATGTAGCCGTAGCCGGCGGCACCGTTGCTCTGCGTGGTGCCGTAGTGCAGCGCCAGGTTGGCGATGCGCGGCGTGAACTGCGTCGACGTCGCGGCCGGGCCGAAGACCGGCGACAGCTGGATCAGGCCGGCGGTCAGCGCGACATCCGCGTTGGCGAACGTCTGCACGCCGCCGAGGTTGGTGTAGACCGGCGACGCGCCGACGTGCTCGATGGCGAGCCCGTTGATGCCGGTCGCGAGGTGGATCGCCGCCGGGAACGACACGAACGTGCGGTTGCCCTGGCCGGTCGAGGTCGCCGTCGCGGTGCCGACGAGGCGCCAGTTCGCCGCGGTCTCGACGCTGCCGACGTAGGTGCCGGTCTTCTGGTAGACGTTCAGCGTGACCGGGCTACCGGCGGCGACGTTGCTGTTCACGTGCATGCCGCACACCGTGATGCCGAGCGGGTTCAGCACGTTGGCGTCGACGAACGTGGCGCCACCGGCCGCGGCGGCCGAGATGATGAGACCGCTCTGGAACGTCGTCTCCAGCGTCGTCGCGACGGCGACGCGCTTCTGCAGCACGATCGCCGGCTGGCAGGCGCGGCTGGCGCTGAGCCGCACGTTCACCTCGCTGCAGCCGTTCGGGTAGACCCACACCGGGTTCTGCTGCGTGCTGTCGGTCAATCCATCGCCGTCGAGATCCCACGCCCATGCGGTCGGCACCGGCGACGACGTGTCGGTGAACTGCACCGTCAGCGGCGCGATCAGCTGGTTGGTGAAGCCCGGCACCACCAGGTCGGTCTGCACGTAGGCGGCCTTCGTCACGACGGTGGGCCCGACCGCGTCGATGATCGTCAGCCGCACGCTGTAGTTGCCGCACGTCGTGTACGTGAACGTCGGATTGGGCAGCGTCGATTCGATGGTGCCATCGGCTTCGAAGTCCCACAGGTAGTTCAGGATGCCGCCCGGATTGCCGGAGGTGGCGAAGCTGGTGAAGTTGACCGTCAGCGGCGACGTGCCGCGGATCGGCGTGCCGACGAAGTCCGCGTAGACCGAACCGCTGACGTAGAACAGCGCGACGTTCGGATGGCGCAGGTTGCCGAGGCCGGCGCCGCCGAACGGCAAGGTCGCGGTCGAACCGCGCACGCGCGCACTGGCCATGTTCAGCGTCGCTTCGAGCGTGCTGTAGCTGCTCGGCAGCGGCGGCACCGGGGTTGCCGGGTTCGTGTAGACCGGGTTGGCGCCGACGTGGTGCAGCGCCATGCCGTAGGTGCCGGGCGCCAGGTAGAACGGCGTCGGCAGCGTGAACGCGACGCGGCCGCCGGTGTGCGTGCGGGTCGCGGTGGCGACCTGCGTCCAGGCCGCGGCGTTCAGTTCGTTGCCGACCAGCGTGCCGCCGACGCCGGTGATCCAGACGCCGAGCGTGGCGTTGGTGCCGGCGTTGGTGTTCGTGTTGCAGTCGATCTGGCGGATCACGATGCCGGCCGGATCGACGACGTTGATGTCGAACAGGGCGGTCGCCGGCGGCGGCGTCGTGCTGAGCTGCAGGCCGCCGACGAAGGTCGATTGCAGCGGCGATTGGGCCAGTGCGCTCGCCGCCAGGGCGAGGCCGAACGAGAGGATTGCGAAGGTGTGCGAAGGCATGCGTTCTCCAGGGTGGATGGCGCACTATGGTGAGGCGCTGCGGGCCTGTCGAGCCCGCGCGACCGAACCAGGAAACCAACCCGGTGCTGCGCTCCCGAGTCGAAGCCGAAGCCGCGCCGACCACGCTGCTGCAGTGGCTGGTACAGCGCTTCCGCTACCTCGATGCGAACGGCTGGCGTGCGGCGATCGCGGCCGGCCAGCTGCAGCGCAACGGCCAACCGACGCACGCGGACGAACTGGTGCATGGCGGCGACGAGATCGCTTTCACGCCGATCGCTGCGCCGGCGGGGCTGACGGTCGAGGTCCCGGTGCTGCACGCCGATGACGACCTCGTCGTCGTCGACAAGCCGCCGCACCTCGTCGTGCAGACCGCCGGCGCGTTCGTGCACAACACGTTCGTCGCCGCACTGAGCGCGCGCTTCCCGCGCACCGACGGGGCCGCCTGGCTCGAACCGGCGCACCGGCTCGACCGCGAGACCAGCGGCGTGCTGGTGCTGGTCCGCCATCGCGACGCCGCGCGCGCGCTGCAGGCGCAGTTCGAACGCGGCGAAGTGCACAAGCGCTACCTGGCCGTCGTGCACGGCAACGTGGCGACCGGGCACCTCGTCGTCGATGCGCCGATCCGCGGCCCCGAACGCGGCGCCGCCGTGCCGCGTTCGCTGGTCGTCACGACGGTCGGCAACGGCAGCCGGCGCGCGCGCACCGAAGCGCGGGTCGAGCAGCAGTTGCGCGGATTCACGGTGCTGCAGGTGACGCCGCACACCGGCCGCCGCCACCAGATCCGCGCCCACCTCGCGCACGCCGGCCACCCGCTGGTCGGCGACAAGCTGTACGGGCAGAGCGATGCGCGCTACCTCGCCTACGTGCAGCACCTGAAGGCCGACGGCGATCCGCGCTGGCCCGGCGAACTGCCGACCGCGCGCCAACTGCTGCATGCCGAGTTCCTGCAGCTGCGCCACCCGCGCACCGGCGGCGAGCTGCAGCTGGTGGCCCCGCGACCACACGACCTGTGCGCCTTCGTCGCGGCGCAGGGCGGCCAAGAGCGCGATCGCTGAGCGTGCGCGCGCGTTCAGCGCGGCAGCGGCACCAGCACGTGGTTCATCTTCGCCAGCTTCTCGCGCTGCTCCGGCGTCAGGTTGACCTGCTGCTGGATCTGCTGCATCCAATGGAGCTGGTTGCGCAGTGCAGCCTGCGTGCGGCCGCTGCGCATCATGCGCAGCGAAGTCTCGGTCGCGTCGCCGCGATCCTGCCACAGCTCGGGTGACGCGGAAGCCTGCGCCAGCAGCGTGCGCACCTGCGCGGCGGTCGCCTCGTCGAGGCCGAGCCGGTCGGCGATGCGACCGCCGGCGACCCGCGCGAACTCGGCGGCATCGCGGGCCGGGATCGGCTGCGCGTGCGCCTGCGTCATCAGGCCGGCGCTGAACAAGCTGCTGCCGTCGTACTTGCCAGCGCCCTTCGGGTTCATCGCGGCCGCCTGCTCCGGCGTCAGCTGGCTGCCGATCTCCTTGAAGAAGCGGTCCTTCATCTCGGTCTCCGCCAGCATCTGCTCCAGCGAGAACGTGCGCGACGAGTCGGCGATGCCCTGCGCCTCGGAAGAGAACACCTTCACGAGGCCCTCGAGCGTGCGCTGCTGCGCGGGCGTCAGCGACTGCCCCGCGGCCGCCAGCGTGTTGGCGAGCGTGTTGGCGACCACCAGCGGATGCGTGTAGGTGCCGTTCGGGCCAAAGCCCGGCAGCCCCGCCTTCAGCATCGTCGGCACGCCGGCGAGCAGCTTGCTGTTCAGCTGCTGGATCTTGATCGCGAGATCCATCGGCACCTCGGCGCCTTCCTTGCCCATCGCCGCGACGAGCTCGGCGAGCAGCGGCGCCATCTCGTTGGTGACGGCCCCCATCTGCGCCCAATCGATGCCGGCCAGCGCCTCGGCGTACTTCGGATCGGTGAACAGCATGCTCGACGCCACCGGCTCGGCGGTCGCCGGCTTCGGCGCGTCGGGCTGGACCTTCGCGGCACTCGGGGTCACGTCGCTGCGCGCGGCATTGCTCTGCTGCGCGGCCAGCCGCTGCTCGAGCTCGGCGATGCGCTGCTTCAACTGCGCATTCTCGGCCACGGCGTTGGCGTTGGTGCCGTTCGACTCGAGGCGCACGACTTCGCCGGCGGTGGCGACCTCGTTGCGACCGAGCGCCTGCCAGGCGACGCCCCCGGTGACGACGCCGAGCGTCAGGAACGTCGCGGCCACCACACCATGCTCTTTGCGGAACTCCATCGTCTTGACCTCCAGTTCGGTGAACGGGCGCGTCGACAGATCGCCGAACGTGCCGAGTGAGAAGATGCTGGCGGGCTCGCTGTGCAGGCGCGTTCCCGGGGCGAGAACCAGGTGGCCGGAACTACGTCCGGGGAACAACAGGGCCGGCGCCACATGCCCGGCCGGCGTCCAGGCCAGTTCGCCGATCGCGACGTCGACCGCGACGTGCGCGATGACTTGATCCGGTGCCGCGGATGGGCCGGCGAAGCGATCCAGCACGAACCAGGTGGCCGCCGCGAACAACGCCGCGGCCACGGTGGCGCGCACGAACGTCGGACCGCGGCGTCGCGATGGCTCGGCAAGGCGCGGCAACGGGCCCGGCGCCGCTTCGCGCAGCGCCAACAGCACGCGAGCGGACAGATCCGGGGGCTTGCTGCCGTGCAGTTCCTGCAGCGCCGAATCGACTACCCGATCCTCCCAGTCGGTCATGACCCGCCCTCCGCATCGCGCTGCATGCAGGCGCGCAACAGGCTGCGCGTGCGGCGCAACAGCGACTTGACGCCGTCTTCGCCGACGCCCAGCTGCGCGCCGATCTCGCTGCGCGAACGCCGTTCCTCGTAGTGCAGCCGCACGGCATCGCGCGCACGCCCATCGAGCCGCTCGAGACAGCCGCGCAAGCGCACCAACGCCTCACCGCCCGCGTCGTCGCCGGCAAAACCGCTCCACGCGGCCTCCATGGTCTCCAGCTCCGCCAGCTCGAACGGCGGCCGCCGGAACGCGCGCACGAACAGGTTGCGCGCCACGGTGCGCAGCCAACCCGCGGTCTGCTGCGGCGACCGCACCGCGAACGGCGCGCGCAGCAGCTGCAGGAACGTGTCCTGCGTCAGGTCGTCGGCGAGCTCGGCGGAAGCGCCGAGGTAGCGCAGGTAGCGCCACACTTCGGCCTGATGCGACTGCACCAGCCGCACCACTTCGTCCTGGGAGATCGTCTGCACCACGGTCACGGCGCCAGAATCCCTGATGGGTCGCAAAGGGTGCAGGAAAAGATCGAAGCGCCAGGCAACCGCAGTCCCGCACGCGGCGACGCCCGTGCACAGCCACGATGGCGCCGCCATCGCCGGTTTGCCGTGTTTGCGGATCGCCGCACGAAAGAACCGCGGTGGGATTCCAGCGAAGGCAACCGTTCCCGGGCAGGTTGACGGGTCGCGGCGTGGAGCCATACTCCTCCGCGCCTGTCCCTCGTCCTGCGTGTTGCGGTGCCCCCCGCAGCCTGTCGGCCGGTCCTCAAAAGCACGCGCTTGCGGCGTGCTGTGCCAGCCCCAAGGTTTCTTCCACTCATGCGATTGTCCTTCGTCGGCGCGAGTCTCGGTCTCGCGATCTCTTCCCTCGCCCAAGAGCCTCAACAGGATTTCACCGTCAAGTCGACGGCAGCGTTCGAGACGTTCAAGCGGCAGCACGGTGGTGATTGGGTCGCGCAATGGCAGCGCGCCACCGGCACGCCGAGCTCGATCTACGGCACCGGCCTCGTGCTCGCCGATTGGCGCGAGAACACGCTGGAAGAGGGTCGCCGCCACGCGCTGCTGCAGCTGCAGGCGAACCGCGATCTGCTCGGCATGGGCACGTCGGAGTTCCGTGAATCGATCGGCGCCCGCATGGGCCGCACGTGGTCGTTCACGTTCGATCAGTACTTCCGCGGCCTGCCGGTCATCGACGGCCGCGCCGACGTGCGCATCAACATGAAGGGCGTCGTCGCGATGCTCGGCAGCCAGGCGGTGCAGATCCCGGCGGACTTCGGCATCGTGCCGGTCGTCGCCGAGCAGCTCGCCGTCGCCGCGGCCTGGGCCGAACTCGGCACCTCGCCGAACGGCGTGTCGCAGCCCGGCCAGAAGCGCCAGCCGCGCCTCGTGATCTGGGCCGACATGGAGCAGAAGGACGCGATCGCGCGGCCGCACCTGGCCTGGGAAGTGCCGGTCAGCAACGTCGACGCCAATGGCGTGGGCAACATCGGCCGCTACTACGTCGACGCGACGACCGGCGCCGTGCTGCAGTTCCGCAGCGACAAGCACGAGTGCGGCTCGGCCGCCTGCAGCGGCGCCGCCGCGCACGCGACGCTGCTCGCCCCCGCGACCAAGGCGCTGGCGCCGATCCCGACCACGGTCACGCTGCTGAGCTGGACCCGCAACGGCAACGATGCCTTCAGTGCGCTGGCCAACGTGCCGCTGCCGGGCGTGCAGGTGACGGTGCCGGGCGTCGGCACGCTGGTCACCGATGCCCAGGGCCAGATCACGATCGACATCAATGCCCCGGTGACGATCAACATCGGCCAGCTCGACGGTCGCCACCATGCGGCGATGGTCGGCCCCGACGCGCCGACGGGCGCGTTCGTGATCAACCCGGGCGTCGCGACGACGATGCAGCTGTCGTCGGCCGTCGCGACCACCAACGAAGCCGCGCACGCGACCACCAGCTTCTGGCTCGACAAGACGAACGAGTTCTGCCGCTCGATCCTCGGCAACACGGCGCAGTTGGCCACCGCCAGCAACATCGTGCCGACGGTCAACATCGCGTCGACCTGCAACGCCTACTACACCGGCAACACGGTCAACTTCTACTCGGCCGGCGGCGGCTGCTCGAACACGGCCTTCTCGACGGTCATCGCCCACGAGTGGGGCCACGGCCTCGACGACCGCTATGGCGGCATCAGCAACACCAACGCCGAAGGCATGAGCGAGGGCTGGGGTGACATCATCGGCCTGTTCCTGGTCGACAGCCCGATCCTCGGCAGCGGCTTCCAGACCACGGGCGTGGGCATCCGCAACGGCAACAACACCCGCGTATGGCCGTACTCCGCCGGGTCGCCGCACGGTGCTGGCGAGGTCTGGATGGGCTTCGCGTGGCGCTTGCGCGAGAACCTGCGTGCCGCGTTCGGCACGCCGCAGGCGTTGGCGATCAGCAACGACATCGTGATCACCACGCTCGTCGCCAACGCCACGACCCGCGTCGACGGCGTGCGCGAGGTGTTCATCGCCGACGACGACGACGGCAACCTGCTCAACGGCACGCCGCACTATGCGGAACTGAGCGCCGCGGCGATCACGAAGGGCATCCCCTACCCGCAGATCCAGGTCGCCTCGATCACGCACTTCCCGCTGACGAACACGTCGCAGCAGGTCACGCCCCGCCAGGTCAACTGCACGGTGGCGCCGACCTCGGGTGGCTCGATCACTGCGGTGACGCTCGTCTACAACACCGGCGCGGGCTTCGTGACGCGCAACATGAAGCCGAACGGCGCGGCGAACGGCTACACGGCGATGCTGCCTGGCCTGCTCAGCGGCGGCGTCAGCTACCACATCGAGGCCGTGCACAACGCGACCACGACCGTGCGGCTGCCGGAGACCGGCGAGTACAGCTACAACGTCACCGTGGCGACCAGTGGGCCGTTCACGCAGTTCAACCTGTCGAACTTCAACAGCGGC